>JAICMI010000080.1 GCA_025929315.1 Frankiaceae bacterium | reverse complement strand
CGCTCAAGGGCGACTGGACGCGCGTTCTGGCCGCGCGCGAGCGCGAGGCGGACGAGTTCCATGCGGCGCTGCTGCCGGACGGGACCGCGGCACCGGTCGCGGCGGTCGCGCGTCAGGGGCTCGCCGGAATGGTGTGGGGCAAGCAGTTCTTCCACTACGACGTCGACCGATGGCTGCGTGGCGACCCCGGCGAGCCGACCCCGCCCGCGTCGCGGTTGACCGGGCGCAACGCGGGGTGGCGTCACCTCAACAACCACGACGTCATCACGATGCCGGACAAGTGGGAGTACCCCTGGTACGCCGCGTGGGATCTTGCCTTCCACACCGTCGCGCTTGCGCACGTCGACCCGGCGTTCGCCAAAGAGCAGCTGCTCCTCATGACACGCGAGTGGTACATGCACCCCAACGGCCAGCTGCCTGCCTATGAATGGCAGTTCGGCGACGTCAACCCGCCAGTGCATGCATGGGCGGCGCTGCGCGTCTTCCACGTCGACGGCAGTCAGGACTTCGAGTTCCTCGAGCGTGCGTTCCACAAGCTCTTGCTCAACTTCACCTGGTGGGTCAACCGCAAGGACGCCGACGGCAACAACGTGTTCGAGGGCGGCTTTCTCGGCCTCGACAACATTGGCGCGTTCGACCGCTCCGCCGGAGTCCCCGGCGGTGGACGGCTGGAGCAGAGCGACGGCACAGCCTGGATGGCGATGTTCTGCCTGAACATGTGGGAGATCGCGCTGGTCCTCGCCGTACACGACGATGCCTACGAAGACATGGCGACGAAGTTCTTCGAGCACTTCGCGCTGATCGCGTCGGCTGCACAGCGACTGTGGGACGACCAGGACGGCTTCTTCTACGACGCGCTGCAAACAGTCGATGGGCAGCGCGCGGTCCTGCGCGTGCGGTCGGTCGTCGGACTGCTGCCGCTCACCGCCACGACGACCCTCGCCGCGCACACGATCGAGCGCATGGCGTATTTCTCCGGCCACATGCGCTGGTTCGTCGAGAACAAGCCGGAGCTCTGCGCCGTGGTCTCCGCCGAGCACGAGCGCGACGGCGGCGTCGGTCGGTTGCTGTCGGTGGCCGACGAGACCAAGCTGCGCCGACTCGTGAGTCGCATGCTCGACGAGGACGAGTTCCTGTCGCCGTACGGGTTGCGATCGATGTCACGCTTCCACCGCGATCACCCCTTCACGCTCGACGTCGGTGACATACATGCATCGGTCGATTACGAACCGGGCGAGTCACGCAGCGGACTGTTCGGCGGCAACTCCAACTGGCGGGGCCCGGTGTGGTTCCCGATCAACTACCTGCTCGTCGAGGCGCTGCGGCGATTCGCGCGCTTCTACGGCGACGACCTCACCGTCGAGCACCCGACGGGTTCGGGGCAGCAGCGGACGCTGGATGTCATCGCGGACGATCTGGCGGATCGGCTCATCGCCTTGTTCCTCCGCGACGAGTCCGGCCGACGCCCGTGTCTCGGCGACGAGACGCGGTTTCAGAATGACGCGGCCTGGCGTGACCTGGTGTCGTTCGCGGAGTATTTCCACGGCGACACAGGCAAAGGTCTCGGTGCGTCGCACCAGACCGGTTGGACCGGTCTGGTGGCCGACCTCATCCTCACCAGGGCTCAGGCTGACGGATTCAGACCCGGTCGGTGACCCTGCGTGGTCGAAAACCGGAAGTTCACCTGTAAGGGGTGGAATTTGTCGGATGCCGGGTTAAGACTGGGTTAGCGGCTTCGGGGGTGCCGCCAGACACGCGTGACGAGGTTGTCACGGGACACAGAAGGCGCGCACATTTCGGAGGCATCCATGCTGCTCACCTCGGCCGTTCCCGACCTGTCGGTCCGCCTGCTCGCTGTCCGCGACCTGACCGAGCGGCTGGCCGCGCCGCTGTCGGCCGAGGACCAGACCGCGCAGTCGATGACAGACGCGAGCCCGACCAAGTGGCACCGCGCCCACACGTCGTGGTTCTTCGAGGAGTTCGTTCTCGGCCCGGGCGGCGACTACCGCGTCTACGACCCGTCGTACCGGTATCTGTTCAACTCCTACTACGAAGCGGTCGGGCCGCGGCATCCGCGACCACAACGCGGACTGGTCACGCGTCCCGGCATCGCCGACATCGCGCGCTATCGCGTCCATGTGCAAGAAGAGCTCGTACGACGCCTGGCGACCGGTTCACTCGACGACCGCAGTCTCGATCTTGTCGAGCTCGGTTGGCATCACGAGCAGCAGCATCAAGAGCTGCTGCTCATGGACGCGAAGCATCTGCTGGCAGGTCACCCGTTCGATCCCGTCTACATCGGCCGCGCCATCGAGCCGGACGTCACTGCTGTGCCCGTGACGTGGCGCCGCGTCGACGCCGGTCTTGTGGAGATCGGCCATGACGGCAACGGCTTCGCGTTCGACAACGAACGCCCACGGCACACTGTGCTTCTGCAACCGTTCGAGATCGCCGAACGCGCCGTCACCAACTCCGACTGGCTCGAGTTCATGGCCGACGGCGGCTACGACAAGCCGGAACTCTGGCTCTCCGACGGATGGACCCGTGTCCAGACCGAGGGCTGGCAGGCGCCGGCCTATTGGCAGCAGGACGATGACGGACGATGGACGACGTTCACGTTGTCGGGCCGCCGTCCGGTGCGCGCCGGCGAGCCGGTCTGTCACGTGTCGTTCCACGAAGCCGACGCGTTTGCCCACTGGGCCGGCGCGCGACTGCCAACCGAGCAGGAGTGGGAAACCGCTGCGCGCGGCATTGCTGATGCGCGCGGCCAGCTTCTCGACCCTGCACGCTGCCATCCCGGTGCCGCCGGTCGCGCAATGATCGGTGACGTCTGGGAGTGGACCGCGAGCGCCTACTTGCCCTATCCCGGCTTCACGCCGGCAGCAGGCGCGGTCGGCGAGTACAACGGCAAGTTCATGTGCGACCAGCACGTGCTCCGCGGCGCGAGTGCCGTGACTCCGGTCGGACACGAACGGCTCACCTACCGCAACTTCTTCCCCGCACATTCGCGGTGGGCGTTCAGCGGCCTGCGCTTGGCGCGCTCGTGAGCGAGACGCGCGAACAGCTGGAACACGACGTCCGCGTCGGCCTCACCGATGACCCGCCGTGGTTGCCGGCCCGCTGGTTCTACGACGAGAAGGGCAGCTTGCTCTTCGACGACATCACGGGGCTGCCGGAGTACTACCCGACTCGCCGCGAGACCGAGATCCTCACCGCGCACAGCAGCGACATCGTCGAGCTGAGTGGTGCGACGGCTCTTGTCGAGCTCGGTGCCGGCACGTCGACGAAGACCAGGCTGCTGCTCGATGCCTTCACTGCCGGCGACCGGCGGCTGCTGTTCGTGCCGCTCGACATCAGTGCGGAAGTGCTGACGCATGCTGCGCGAACAATCGCGACCGACTATCCAACCGTCACCGTCGAGGCCCACGTCGCCGACTTCAGCCAGGAGCTCGGCGTGCTACCCGGCCCACCGGGCCGGCGACTGGTCGCCTTTCTCGGCGGGACGATCGGCAACTTCAACACTGCGGACCGCGCTGAGTTCTTCGGCCGCCTCCGCCGTGCGATGGCGATTGGCGACCATCTGCTGTTGGGTGCCGACCTGGTCAAGGATGCCGATCGGCTGGTCGCGGCCTACGACGACAGCGCGGGGATCACCGCTGCGTTCAACCGCAACATCATCGATGTCGTGGCCCGCGAGCTCGGTGCGGACGGCCTCGTTGCCGACGACTTCGATCACGTAGCCAGGTGGAACCCGCACAAGAGCCAGATCGAGATGTGGCTGCGGGCCCGCCAGGATGTCGAGGCCCACTTCCCGACTCTCGGCTTGACGTGGCGGCTGCCGGCAGGGGGTGAGCTGCTCACCGAGATCAGCGTGAAGTTCACGCTCGCGCGCTTGCAGGCCGAGCTCGCCGAGGGCGGGTTCCGGATAGTGCAGAGCTGGACCGACGAAGCGGGCGATTTCTCGCTCAGCCTGGCCCGCGCCGTCGCTGGTCAAGATCGCTAGAATTAGAACGTGTTTCAGTTTGACGCGCTTGTGGCGCGAGCCCGGCGCGACGTCGACGACGGACTGCTGCCGAGCTGCCAGCTGGCCGTCGCCCATGACGGCGAACTGGTCCTCGACGAGACCTTCGGCGCAGCGGCCGACAGCCGCTACGTCACCTTCAGCGTCACCAAGGCCTTCGTCGGCGCGATCGCCTGGCTGCTGATCGGCGAGGGCAAGCTGAGCGACACCACCCGCGTAGCGGACGTCGTACCCGAGTTCGCGAGCAACGGCAAAGACGAGGTGACGGTCGAGCACCTCCTTACCCACACCGCCGGGTTCCCGCGGGCACCGATGCGGCCCGCCGAAGGCGCCGACCGGTCGGCGCGGGTGGCGCGGATGGCGACGTGGCGGATGGACTGGCCGGCCGGTACGCAGACCGAGTACCACGCAACGTCGGCCTACTGGGCGCTCGTGGAGGTGCTCGACCGGGTGTCGGGCTCGGACTTTCGCACGTTGTTCACCGAACGCGTGGCCGGTCCGCTCGAGTTGCCGACGTTGACACTTGGCGCGGCGGATCCCGATGGTGTCGCCACCATCCAGGCAGTTGGCGATGCAGGCGAGGGAAAGACGCTGGGCGACCACGTCAAGGAGACGGGCGAGCAGTTCCTGCTGCGCTTCAACGAGCCTGAGGTGATGTCCGCAGGCGTGCCCGGCGCCGGCGGGGTCGCGCGCGCCGCCGACGTCGCGCTGTTCTACCAGTCACTCCTGCACAACAAGCAGGGCCTCTGGCGAGGCGAGGTGCTGGCCGACGCCACGACCAACGTGCGCAACCGGCTGACCGATCCCTTGTTCAAAGTGCCGGCCAACCGCACACTCGGGCTCGTGGTGGCCGGCGACGACGAGCATGCGCTGGTCCGCGGGTTCGGCCGTGGCAACAGCGCGCGTGCCTTCGGGGCGCAAGGTGTGGGTGGGCAGATCGCCTGGGCCGACCCGGAGAGCGGCTTGTCGTTCAGCTACTTGACCAACGGTCTGGACGCGGATGTCGTCGGATCGTTCACCCGGTCGGCGAAGATCAGCGGCCTTGCGGCAAGGTGTGCGACGTGAAGGCAGCGGAGTGACCGAGCAGCTCACGGGGATGGACGCGGCGTTTCTCGCGCTCGAGACACCCGAGCTCACGATGCACGTCGTCGGCGTGCTCATCCTCGATCCCGCGCGCGGCGCCGACTTCTCTGTCCAGCGGCTGCGCCAGGTGGTCGCTGATCGGTTGCACCTGATGCCGCCGTTCTGTCGCCGGCTCGTCGACGTGCCGCTGGCGCTCGACAAGCCCTACTGGCATTACGACTCAGCGATCGACCAGGACGAGCACGTCGTCGAGGAGCGACTCGCGACCGGCGACATGCACGCGCTCGGTGAGCTCGTCGGCACGATCGCCTCGCGCCCGCTCGACCGTAAGCGGCCGCTCTGGGAGCTGCACGTCGTCAGTGGTCTCGACGACGACAAGGTCGCGCTCATCGCGAAGGTGCATCACAGCACGTTGTACGGCGCTGCCGGTGCCGAGTTCATCGCGCAGCTGCTCGACCTCTCGCCCGAGGGCAGCGACGTCGGGTCGCGGGCGCCCGACGGGCCGTCCGCGCCGCCGCCGGGCCAGCTCGACCTGCTGCGCCGGACCCTGCTGGCCAACGTCCGGCGGCCGTGGTCGATAGGCCGGCTTGTCCTCTCCGGCGGCCGCGGCGCCGTGGGCACCGTCGGCTCGCTCGCCGGGCGGGTACGACGCCGCGGCCGCGCCGCGTGGCCGGCCGTGGCGTCGCGGACGGCGATCAGCGGACCGCTGACCGAGTCGAGGGTGGCGGCGTTCACCGCGCTTTCTCTCGACGATGCCAAGGCGGTCAAGGAAGCAGGGGGCGTCAAGCTCAACGACGTCGTACTCGCCGTTGTTGCTCTCGCGCTGCGTCGCTACCTCGTCGCGCGTGATGCGGTGCCGGACCGCTCACTGTCGTGCGGCGTGCCGGTCAACGCCGGCGAAGGGGGGTCGGCGGGGACCAACACACTTGCGACGATGCTCGTGGCGTTGCCGGTGACGGATCTGCCACCACAGAAGCTGCTTGCTGCGGTCTACGACGCGACGGTCGCGGCCAAGGAGTTCATCGACGTCATCGGCATGAGTGGGCTGGCTGAGCTTGCGGATGTGACGCCGCCGGCGATGCTGTCCATGGTCTCGTGGCTCAACCGCACGTTCGGGCTCGAGTCGATGCAGCCCCCGCTCGCCAACGTCGTCGTGTCCAACGTCATGGGTCCGCCGATCGAGCTCTATCTCGCCGGCGCCCTCGTCGAGGCGATCTATCCGCTCGGGCCGCTGTTGCCGGGGGTGGGTATGAACCTCACCGTGCTGTCCAACCTCGACCGGCTCGACGTCGGTGTGATGGCATGTCCGGACGTTGTCGACGACGTGTGGGAGCTGGTTCAGTTGTTGCCCGATGCCTTGGCCGACATGAAAGCGGCGGTGGTCGCGTCGTGAAGAAGGGCAATCCCCTCGAGCGCTACTTCTACGACAACAAGGGTCGGCTGATCCACAAGTGGCTGCACTACTTCGACATCTATGACCGGCACTTCTCGCCGTACCGGGGCAAGCCCGTCACCGTCGTCGAGTTCGGTGTTTCCCACGGCGGTTCACTGCAGATGTGGAAGAAGTACTTCGGCCGCAAGGCACGGATCATCGGTGTCGACATCAACCCTGAGTGTGCGAAGTTCATCGAACCGCAGATCGAGGTGGTCATCGGTGATCAGGAGGACAGAAAGTTCCTCCGGGCGCTGCGCAAGAAGGTCGGCGACATCGACGTCGTCATCGAGGACGGCGGCCACACGATGCCGCAGCAGATCAACACGTTCGAGGTGCTGTGGCCGGCGGTTCGTGACGGCGGCGTCTTCCTGATCGAGGACCTGCACACCAGCTATTGGCCGCACTACGACGCCGGCCACAAGAAGCCGGGCACGTTCATCGAGTACTCGAAGGACCTGATGGACCAGATCAACGCGTGGCACTCCCGAGAAGAGTCCTTGGAAGTGAACAAATACACGCGGTCGATCAAAGGCATGCACGTCTACGACAGCATCATCGTGTTCGACAAGGGTGAGGTCACCAAGCCCAAGCACAAGCGCCGCGGCACCCCCACGTTGTCTCAGCCGCGGACGGATGCTCCGTAGCGCAGGCCGTCCATGATGAGCGTCGCCACGCGCTTGCCTTGTTCGGGGTTGGCATTGATGTCGTTCATCAGGCAGAAGCCGCCGAGCGTGTGGATGACGTCGTCGGGGTCGACGCCGGGGCGGATCGTGCCGGCCTCGGCGGCTGCCTTGATCAGCCTGGCGATGGTCTCGTGGACCCGCCTCTTGGAGTCCGTGAACAGGTCGGAGTCGGCCGAGACCATGGACTTGAGATAGGTCGCGAGGCCCTTCTTGCTGGCGACGTACTCGACGAAGCGCAGCATGAACTCCGCAAGCGCCTCGTCCGGCGGCTTGGTCGCAGCCAGTTCCTCCGCACCCTCGATCAGCTGATCGACGTGGCGCCGGTAAACCGCTTCGACCAGCGCGTCACGGGTGGGAAAGTGGCGGTAGAGGGTGCCGACACCGACGCAGGCACATCGAGCGATGTCCTCGAGGGAGCACTCGACACCCTTGGCGCCGAACGCGTCAGCGGCGACCTCGACGAGCCGGTCACGGTTGCGAACGGCGTCCGCCCGCTGTGCCCGAGTCATCCCGCTCCTCGCCTGCTGTCCGAAAAACGCTAGCCAAATTCGCTTGCAAACCGGAGGCTGCCTCCGTTACGGTACCGGAGGCGGCATCCGCTTAGGGCCCAAGAGTAAGCCGCCGACACAGACTTCGCAAGGCTTGGAGAGACACCATGACCCCCACCCACGACCGACGCTGGTTAGCGCTCGCCGTCATCGGCGTCGCCCAGCTCATGATCATTCTGGACGCGGCCATCGTGAACATCGCGTTGCCGCACGCGCAGGTCGCCCTGCACATCAGTGACGCCAATCGGCAGTGGGCCGTGACGGCTTACACGCTGACGTTCGGCGGTCTGCTTCTTCTCGGCGGCCGGATCGCCGACTACGTCGGCCGCAAGCGCACGTTCATGATCGGCCTGTTCGGCTTCGCCGGTGCCTCGGCCCTCGGTGGCCTGGCGCAGTCGGCCGGATGGCTGTTCGGCGCGCGTGCGCTGCAGGGAGCGTTCGCCGCGGTGCTTGCGCCGGCCGTCCTCTCCCTCATCACGACGACCTTCACCGAGGCGCATGAGCGCGCCAAGGCGTTCGCCGTCTACGGCGCCATCTCCGGCACCGGTGCCGCGATCGGCCTGATCGCCGGTGGCGCACTGACCGAATACCTCAGCTGGCGCTGGACGCTTCTCGTCAACACTCCGGTCGCGATCCTCGTCGCCGTCGCCGCCTGGCCGCTGATCAAGGAAAGCCGCGCCGAAGGCGACCGGCACTTCGACATCCCCGGTGCGTTGGTTGCCACCGGTGGCCTCGCCCTGCTCGTCTACGGATTCACCGAAGCGTCGCTGCACTCGTGGACGGCGCCGCTGACCCTGACGCTGCTGTCCGTCGCCGTCGTACTTCTCGTGGGTTTCGTGTGGTGGGAGAACCGTGCCGCCAACCCGATGCTCCCGCTGCGTATCGTGCTCAACCGCAACCGCGGTGGCTCCTATCTGTCGTTCTTGCTCGCGACGATGGCGATGTTTGCGGTGTTCCTGTTCCTCACCTACTACTTCCAGGGTGTGCTGCACTACAGCGCGCTGAAGGCCGGTGTCGCGTTCCTGCCGTTCCCGCTCGGCGTCATCACGTCGTCGACGATCGCGTCACGGACGCTCCCGCGCTTCGGCCCGCGCATCCTGTCGACGACCGGGTTCTCGCTCGCAGCGCTCGGTTTGCTCTGGCTGACCCAGCTGCCGGCAGAGTCGGCATATGCGACTCACGTCGTGCCGTCGATGCTGCTGATCAGTCTTGGCATGGGTCACGTGTTCGTGCCGCTGTCGTCGACCGCACTGCTCGGCGTGCCCAACCATGACGCCGGTGCAGCGAGTGCACTCGTCAACACGATGCAGCAGGTCGGCGGATCGCTCGGTGTCGCGTTCCTCAACACGATCGCGACCAACGCGACGGTGTCCTACGCGACGTCACACGGCGGAGTCACCAACGCCGCTGTCGTTCACGGCTTCACGTCCGCGTTTGCGATCGGCGCCGGCATCATGGCGCTGGCCGCGATCGTCGTCGCGACCCTGATCCGCCCGGACAACGGTCCGTCGCAAGAACGTGCGTACGACGACGACAAGCCGCGCGAGTTCGAGACCGAGTTCGCAGCCGCGTAGTCCCTGTCGACCAGGTAGTCCCTGGCGACTGAAAAGAAGTCCGGCTCCCAGGAAACCCTGGGAGCCGGATTTCGTTGCAGTCAGCGAGGTTCTAGTGCTTGGTGCACTTGGGGTCGGGCTTGCCGTTCTTGCGCGGCGGGCAGGTCGGCGTCGTCGTCGGCGCCGGCGCGCTGAACGTCACCTGGCAGGGGTTGGCCGACGAGGCGTCGTCCGCCGTCAGCGTCGCGCCACCGGTCTGCGTCGTGCCGCCCTCCTGCTGAGCGAGCACCGACAGGCCGCTCACGTTGGAGCCCGTGGCGAGCGGAGCCTTCGTCGGCTGGGCCGCCGCGTACTGCGCCGCGGTCAGCACGACCTTGACCTCGTTCTTCGCGGCGTCGAACGACCCGGACAGGTCGCCGAGCGAGCTGGCGCCCACTCCGGGAACGTCCCAGCCGAAGCTCGTCGCACCGGACACGTCCCGCGTCGCCTGGACCTCGTAGGAGGTGCCGTCGTGTGAGAAGGCGAGCCGGTAGTTCTCGCCCGTGCTCGGCTCGGCGGCCAGGTCGGCGACGTGCAGCGTGAAGGTCAGTGCGGCGGCCGTGTCGTCCCAGGCAACGCCGTAGTCGACGATGTCCAGGTCACCGCGGTTGGCGGGCGCGGCGCCGGTGTCGCCGACGGCGACCTGAGTGGCGTCACCGGTCGCGTCGACCACCTGCGGCGCCGGCTGGCACTCCGCGAGCGGCGGCGGTGGCGGCGTCGTGCCACCACCCGTCGTACCACTTGTGCTGCCGCCGCTCGGCGTGGTCTTACCCGCGAGCGCGAGGGTGAGGCCGGTGACCCGCGGCACACCCCAGCCGGTGGGGTAGTCGTAGCCGGGCAGCGTCGGGTAGAGGCCGTTGGCGCCGACCGTGATGTCGGTGAACGAGGCGGCGTACTTGGTCGCGTCGGCGTTGTTGGCGTAGATCAGCGGGTCGGCGAAGCCCAGGTTGGCGACGCCGTCCGAGCCGAGCGGGCCGGCCGCGTTGACCCGCGCCCACATGCCTTGCCACAGCGGTGCCGAGAGGCTGGTGCCGCCGACGGTGGAGTCGCTGCCCTCCGTGACGACGTCGTAGCCCGAGATGAGGTCACCGGACTGCGCGGCCACGTCCGACACGGCGCGGCCGGTGGTCGCGAGCGGCTGGTCGGCCTGCCAGTCCGGGGTCTCCCCGGCGAAGAAGTACGACGGACCGCCGCCGCCATGCGTCCAGGCGATCTCCTGGTCTCGCTGCGCCGGCGAGCCCGTCGTGTAGAGCACGGTGCCGCCGACGGCGATCGCGTGCGGTGACGTGGCCGGGTATTCCTGCGACGGGATCGGGCCGATCGTGATGCCGTTGGTGTTGACCACGGCGGAGCAGCCCGAGCCGTTGTCGCCGGTCGATGCGAAGAAGCTGCGTCCCTCGACGGCCGCTTGCGTGAGGGCAGCCTCGTGCGCGTCGAAGACGCCGAGGTAGCCGAGCACGTCACACAGGCCGTAGGAGCCGGATGCTTGCTTCGCGCCCGCCGGGTCGTCGGCCCAGGTGTTGACCGAGGCGGCGAGGAGGTCGGAGTTGCCGGCGTTGGCGAAGTAGAAGGTCATGCCGGCCGCGTCGGGCGCCATGCCCGAAGCTGCCTGGCTGTCGAGGTTCCACTCGAGCCGTCCGCTGGTGTCGGTGCCCTTGTCGCCCACCTGTACGACGTTGAACGGCATCTGCGGCAGGCTGTGCTCGCCCTCGAACTGGCTGAGGTCGGCGGCCACGCCGGTGGGGTCACCCCAGCCGAACGCAGCGAGCTGCTCGCCCTGGCCCCGGTTGTCGGCGGGCTGTTCGTAGACCGACCACAGGTCCTGCGGTGACGTCGTCGCCGGGATCGGGAAGTCCTTGGGCGTGACGGCCGCGGTGGTGGCGCGAGTCGAGAGCGTGTCGAGGCCGGCGACCGCTGTCACCGCGGTGGGGACGGTCGGCGCCGACGTGTTGGCGGTGAAGTGCGTGGTGCCCGCGACGTAGTTGCGGAGCGTCACCTGGAACGTCTTCTCGATCTGCGCGACGCTGCCCTCGGCGACGAAGTAGGTCTGCGCCTTGTCGGTGTAAGTGACGGCGAGACCCTTGCTGGTCAGCCACGACCGGACTGCGGCGGCGGTCGTCGGGTCGGCGCCGAAGGTCTGGGCGTACTGAGCCGGCGTGAGGAAGTGACGGTAGAGCGGGCTCGACTTGTCGTACTGAGCCTGCTGGAGCCGGGCGAGGCCATCAGCGTTGCGGCCTTGGACCGAGACGCCGACGTGCCAGTGCGCAGCCGGGCTCGGTGCGCCCACGGAGTGCGTCAGCACGGTGGCCGGGAGCAGGTCGCGGCTGAGGACCTTGAGCGAGCTGTCCGTCGTACCGCTTGTGGCGGCCCAGACGGGCAGAGCCGCCATCGCCGCGACGGTGGCGGCGACGGGCAGGGCGAAGCGGGCGCGTTTGTGCATGAAGAAGCTCCTGGGGGCTGGGAGAGTGCCACCAGGTTTCGCCGCCGCGCCCGGTATTCCTGCGCGGCCCTGGCATCAGGTCAGGACGGTCTCGGCGATGAGCTCTTCGAGGTGGCGGTCATCCCACCAGTTGAGCTGGAGGGACTTGGCGCGGCGGAAGTAGAGCTGGATGTCGAACTCGACGGTGAAGCCGACGCCGCCGAAGATCTGTACGGCGGTGGCGGTCACGTCGCGGAAGGTCCGACCGGCGTAGAGCTTGGCCATGGGCGCGAGCTGCCCGGCGTTGCCGCCAACGGTCCGCGCCCACGCCGCTTCCCACGTCAGCGTCTGCGCGCCGTCAACCGCGGTCGCCGCGTCGGCGAGGTAGTGCGCGAGCGCCTGGAACGCCCCGAGCGGCTTGTCGAACTGTTGTCGAGTCTTGGCGTAGTCGACCGCCAGGTCCAGCGCGGCGCGGGCCCCGCCGACGGCCTGCGCGGCGAGCAGGATCGCGCCGTCGAGCATCGTCTCGTTCCACGCCGACCAGGCGCCGGCGAACACCGTCTCAACGGGGGTGTTGTCGAACCGCACGGTGTATTGGGTGTCGCTGGCCACCGTCAGCTGCTGCTCCAGGGCAACCCCGTCAGCCGACGGGTCGACGACGGCAACGACGATGTCTTCGCCGTCGCGGGCCAGGACGAGAAGCCGGTCGGCCGCGCGCGCAAACTGCACGTGTCGCTTCTCGCCGGTGAGCCGTCCGCCGTCGACTCGTGCGGTGATGCCGCGCGCGGTGAACCCGCCGTCCGGCTCCAGCCACGCGAC
The DNA here is from genome assembly GCA_025929315.1 of Frankiaceae bacterium. Lineage (GTDB taxonomy): Bacteria > Actinomycetota > Actinomycetes > JAFAQI01 > JAFAQI01 > DATBDO01. Next base: position 143 of record JAICMI010000080.1, on the reverse strand, counting down.
CGTGACGATCGTGTCGCCCGCCGCGATGCGCTCGAGCCACTGCGACTTCTGCCGTTGGTCGCCGAGCCGGCTGATCGCGCCCGCGGCGAGCACACAGCTCACGAAGTGCGGCGTCGGCGCGATCGCCCGGCCGAGCTCCTCAT
>JAICMI010000172.1 GCA_025929315.1 Frankiaceae bacterium | reverse complement strand
CATCGACGTGGAACCAGAGGCCGAACTCCTGGCACACGGCGGCCACCGACGCCAGGTCGTCGATGATGCCGAGATTGGTGGTGCCTGAGGTTGCCACGACAGCGAAGAACGTCTCCGGGCCCTCCCGGCGCAGTACTTCACGCAACGCGTCGCCGGTGAGACGCAGCTGATCGTCGACCGGGACCGGCACGAGCTCGGCATCCATCACCTCGCACGCGGAGGCGATCGAGGAATGGGACCCGACGGTCGCCGCGACGCGGTACGGCCTGGCGTCGTCACGGCTGCGGGCTGCGTTGGCACGCGCCGTCGTCCGGGCTGCGACCAGCGCGGACAGGTTGCCGATGGTGCCGCCCTGGACGAAGCCGCCTCCGGCACCCTCCGGCAGCCCGGCCAGGTCGGCGATCCAGCGCAGTGCCTGATTCTCGGCATACACGGCCCCGGCGCCCTCGAGCCAGGAGCCGGCGTAGATCGACGACGCCCCGACGACCAGGTCGAACATCGCCGCCTCGCGCGTGGGCGCGCACGGGATGAACGACAGGTAGCGCGGATGGTCGATCGACAGGCAGGCGAGCGCGAGCTCGTCCTCGAAGAGCTTCAATGCGGCCTGGCCTCCGATGCCCTCTGCCGAGATTGCCTCACCGGCAACTGAGTCCAGCTCCTCGACGGTGCGGCTGAAGTCCAACGGCACGGGATCCAGCGAGAGCCGCTCAGCGGCATACCTCAGGATCGCCCGGCCGAGCTCTGCGGTGTCTTCGGTAAAACGGTGCACCCGGCGAGTCTATGGGCCCGGGGTGCGGTCCTGCGCCGCCCGGTTAAGTTGTCGGTATGACGGTCCGACCCCTTGAGGAACTCGTACATCCGTCGTGGCTGCCGGTGCTGCAACCCGTCGCCGACAAGGTCTCCGAGTGCGGCGAGTTCCTGCGCGCGGAGGTCGCGGCCGGCCACGGCTACCTGCCCAGCGGCGACAAGGTGCTGCGCGCCTTCGAGCGACCGCTCGACGACGTTCGCGTGCTCATCGTCGGGCAGGACCCCTACCCCACGCCGGGGCACGCGATCGGACTGTCGTTCGCTGTCGCGCCGGACGTCTCACCGCTCCCGGCGAGCCTGCAGAACATCTATCAGGAGCTCACGAGCGACATCGGCTGTCCGCGACCGACCAATGGCGATCTGTCGCCGTGGGCGGACCGCGGCGTGATGTTGCTCAACAGAGTGCTGACGGTGCGTCCCGCGTCGCCCAAGAGCCACCACGGCAAGGGCTGGGAGCACGTCACCGCCGCCGCCATCGGCGGCCTGGTGGCCCGCGGCGGGCCGCTCGCGGCGATCCTCTGGGGCAACGACGCCCGTGGGCTGGTGCCGCACCTCGGCCAGGTCCCCTACGTCACCAGCGCCCACCCGTCGCCGCTCTCGGCATACCGCGGTTTCTTCGGCTCGCGACCGTTCAGCAAGGTCAACCACTTACTCACCGAACAAGGCGCCGAGCCGATCGATTGGAGTCTTCCGTGAGCCCACAGCCGCGTCGCTGGCAGCGCTCGGCTGGGCCGACCGACTGGCCGCCGCCTCCCTTTACCGAGCGGACACCAAACTGATCGACAGGACACGAAATGGCCGCTGAAACGGCTTGTTTTCGTGTCCTGTCGGTGTGTTTTGTGTCCTGTCGGTAAAAGACTCAGGCCGTGAGTTCGGCACGCACGGCGGCCACGAACGCGTCGATATCGCTCTCGGTGGTGTCGAAGGAGCACATCCAGCGCACCTGACCGGTGGCCTCGTCCCAGAAGTAGAAGCGGAACTTCTCCATCAGGCGATTGGACACCTCGACCGGCAGGATCGGGAAGACGCCATTGGACTGCACCGGCAAGGGAACCGTCAGACCGGGCAGGTCACGTACGCCCTCGACGAGCCGCTGCGCCATGGCGTTGGCGTGTCCGGCGTTGCGCAGGTAGAGATCGTCGCTCAGCAGCGCGATCAGTTGAGCGGAGACGAAGCGCATCTTCGAGGCCAGCTGCATCGACTGCTTGCGCACGAACTTCATGCCGTCGACGACGTCCGCATTGAGCACGAGCACTGCTTCGCCGAAGATCAGGCCGTTCTTGGTGCCACCGAATGAGACGATGTCGACACCGGTGTCGGTGATCATCTCCTGGAACGAGCTGCCAAGGCTGGCAACGGCATTCGACAGCCGTGAGCCGTCGACGTGCAGCACCATGTCGTTCGCGTGGGCGTGTTCGGCGATGGCCCGGATCTCATCGGCCGTGTATGCCGTGCCCAGCTCCGTCGTCTGGGTGATCGACACGACGCGCGGTTGCGCGTGGTGCTCGTCGCCGCGACCGAGCGACACGGTCGCGATCAGCTCGGGGGTGAGCTTGCCGTCCGGGGTCGGAACGACCATCAACTTCAGGCCGCCCATCCGCTCCGGCGCAGCACACTCATCGACGTGGATGTGCGCGGTGCTG
>JAICMI010000141.1 GCA_025929315.1 Frankiaceae bacterium | reverse complement strand
GACGCGCAGTGCGGTCAGGGCAAGTGCGAGATCTACACGGGTGAGGACGCGCCACTCAAGGGCCACGTCGACCAGCAGTCCGACTCGATCAAGCTGTCCGTGCCGGCCGGCTATCTCAAGGGACTGGGCAAGGGCCTCAAGCACCACAAGCCCTACCCCGGACTCGTGAAGGCGAAGAAGGGCACCCGGCTCTACGACGGGACGGCGTTCTCGTTCGTGAACGACTCACCGGTCCCGACGACGCAGAGCTGGATGCAGCAGGTCGACAACGCGCCTGCGTTCGACTTCAAGCTTCGTAGCCGGACGGTGCAGCCGAAGTCGGCCGTGGCAAAGGCGGCCGCGACGAAGGTGACGCGTTGGTTGCTCAGCCTGCAGTGAGCTAGTGAAGCTGCTGCCGGTAGTGCGGCTCGTAGGCCTGGTGTGAACGCACCACGACAAGTCCGTTGACGACACGTCGTTCGTAGCCGTCGCTCGGGTGGTTGAGGACGTGACCGCGGGCGACGAACGTCGTCGAGCCGCCACCGTCGAGGTTGACCGCCTGCGTCGCGCCGAGGCGACGGGCGAGGAATGCTGCCTGTCGCATCGACGCACCGAGACTGTGATGGCGCCAGCGACCGTCGATGGTGATCAGCAGGATCGTGCCGTCCGGGCGGGTCGCCAGCACCGTGCGCGGATCGCGGTTGCGGACCAGACGCCAATGCAGCCCGGGCACGGCCTCGTGCGAGTCCTGCAGCAGCCGGAACGACGTGCCCAGTGTCTGCGGCGCCGGCGCCGGCCTCGTGGTGCTCAGTGTGATCGGTGCGTAGTGATCGATGTGACGCATGAACCACTTCAGCTTCCATGCGCTCTGTCCGTGGGTGACGAGGGTGAGCTCACGATGCGTCCGGATCGCGCGGGTCGTGTGCTGCTGCAGCCCGTGGACGTCAACCGAATACTGATGTCCCAGCCGCAGCCGTGAGCTGTGCAGGTCGACGCGCACACTGACGCCGCTGGGCGTCCGTGGTCCGTAGTGCCTGGTGAACAGCGCAGCGCCGTCGCGGCCCGGCCGCCGGTTGACGGAGTGGATGCCGACCGTCCCGACGCCCTCCTGATGGAGCTGGATCTCGGTGTGCATGGAGCCGAGTGACACCGGCCGGTGCGGTGAGAACACGGCCTGGAGCGGCTCGTCCGAGCGCAACCGCAGCGGGACGCCGTTGACGACCTCCGCACCGCGGGGCAGCCGACTCGGCAGATCCCGGAAGGAGCCGTTGACTCCGAGAATGCAGTGCACCCGCTTGCACATCTGGCTGGTCTTGACCAGCGCGCCCTGGCGCAGCGTGACGCTCGCCGGCACCGGTCGCAGGCGCACGTGTGCACCTGGATGGATGGCTGCCACGTGCACGACGCTGCGGGTACGGCGGTCATAGAAGCGGTGGAACGCGACACCGTTCGGCATCGAGCTGTGCAGACGTCGCAGGAGCAGCTTGTGCAGGTGCCGACGGTGCAGCATCTGCAGGTGCCGGCGGTGCTGCGCGCTGAGCTTGTGGTGATGGCGATGGTGAGGCGTGCCCGCGTCGGCCGGGACCACCGCGAGGCTGGTGAGGACGAACAATGCGCTCAACAGCGAGATGGAGAATCGGCGCATGCGCCGAATGTCGGAGTTGCGAAGCATGATCGGTATCGGCCGATGGGTCGAACCGTGGGGTTCTTTCGGGCTAATCGACACCGCGAGGTCTGGCTTACTTCGTATGCTGCCCCTGTGCCGCGTCGTCGCGCTGGTGTTCTGCTACCGCTCGAGGAGGAGATCCTCGAGATCGGGTTGCGCCGGCTGCGCGACCGTGACCCGGAGTTCTACGGCTTTGCGATGGCGATGGACCTCGGCGGAGACGACGGTCGCCAGCTGACCGCTCACGGCACGCTCTACAAGATCCTCGAGCGGCTCGAACGCGATGGACTGCTCGTCAGCCGGTGGGAGGAGCCCGAGGAGTTCGACGAGTCTCGTCCGCGCCGTCGGCTCTACCGCGTGAGCGATCAGGCCGAAGGCGCCGTACGACGCTCTCGTCAGCTGCAGGCCGTGCCGCGACTGCAACCGGGCTTGGCGTCGCGATGACCCGCGTCGCGTGGCTCTGGTGCGTCGCCTATACCGCCCTTGCGCCGCGCGATTCACGTGAGCGGCGGCGCGGTGAGATCCGCAGTCACCTGTGGGAGTCGGAGCAGGCGCGACTCTCGGCGGCGTCGATCGCATGGGCAGCGTTGCGCGGAGCCGGCAGCGATCTTGCCTGGGCGACGACGCGCGGCGCCCCGCAGCTGGCGCGCTCGTTCGGCACGCCGACTCCTTACGTCGTGCTCGCGCCGCTCTTCCCAGTCCAAGGATGGATCGTGTCGTCGGTCGCTGTCGGTGCGACCGCGCGCATGTCCCAGGGGCTCGGTGCGTTCGGCGGCGGCGCGATGCTTGCCATGGCCGGACTGATCTGGTTGATCCGCAGGCCTTGACAATCGGAACCTATCTTCCGATAAATTGCCTATCACTCGGTCCACGCTTTGCGAGGGGGCACGGAATGTCGCGAATCTTCGATCGACCCAAGGTGACCTACGTAGTGCTCGTGGTCGCGATCGTCGGGTTCTTCGCACTGTCGGCTGTCGGCAACACCGGCGACCACGACACCAGCTGGACGTGGCTGGGAGACATCGGCTGGTGGGCGTTCCTGTTGTCGATCCTGTCGACAATCCTGTACACGATCGCGATGTTCGTGCGGATGCTTCGCCGTCGGGGCAGCGCCACGGTCTGACCGCCGCTTCGTCGTGGTCGGGGGGACGCGTTGGCCATTACCGGCTGGCCGGATCGGGCATAACGGGCTCCTCGCGCGAGCAGGTAACGGGTATGGCCGTCAGTCAGGAAGCCCTCGAAGAACTCGCTGCGCTGGCGGGCGTCGTGCTCATGGCGCCTGACCTCAGCGAGACGTTGGGTGAGATCTGCCGGATCGCGACCCGCGCGGTCCCCAACGCGGAGGGTGCGTCCGTGACGACGCTCGGCGAAGGCACGCCGGCAGCGGTCGCCAGCGACGCCTGGGCCAAAGACCTTGACGAGATGCAGTTCGTCGAGCACGAGGGCCCGTGCCTCGATGCATTCCGGACCGGCAACGTCTTCCGGGTGCGCGACTTCAACTCCGACACCCGCTGGCCGTCGTACAGCATGCGGGCGCTCGAGCGGGGGGCCGTCAGCGTCATCAGCCTGCCGCTGAGCGCGCAAGGCAGCCTCGTGGGCGCCTTGAACCTCTATGCCCGACGGCCGGATGCCTTTGATGCCGAGGCCGCGTCGGTGGCACAGGTCGTCGCTGGCCATGTCGGTCTCGCCAGTCAGGTGAGTGCGGCGTTCTTCCGTCATCGCGACCTGGCGGAGCAGCTGGCCGAAGCCATGCGGTCGCGGGCGGTCATCGAACAGGCGAAAGGCGTCCTGATGGCACAACGCCAGTGCGACGCCGAGACTGCGTTCGACTTCCTGCGCACTGCTTCGCAGAATCGCAACCGCAAACTCCGCGACCTCGCCGCTGACGTCGTCGCATGGGCGGCGAAGGGTGAGTCGCTTAGCTAGCTGCCGTTGCGCGGATGCATGTTCTGCAGGAATGACAGCAGATCGTCCGCATGTTCCTCTTCGACCTCGAGGATGCCTTCGAACATGCGCCGCGTGGTCGGGTCGTCGTTGCCGAGCCACTGGATGATCTCGGTGTAGGAGGCGATCGCGATGCGCTCGGCGATGAGGTCTTCCTTGACCATCTCGAGCAGGTCGCCGCTGTCGTCGTACTCGGCGTGTGACCGCGACGCCAGCGTCGCCGGGTTGAAGTCGGGCGAGCCGCCGAGCTGCGTGATCCGGTGCGCGAGCTGGTCGGCGTGGCCCTGCTCCTCGTTGGCGTGCTGGAGGAACTCGGCGGCGACCTGCGGGGCGTCGAGGCCTGTCGCGGTGAAGTAGTGCCGCTTGTAGCGCAGCACGCAGACGAGCTCGGTCGCGAGCGCCTCGTTGCAGACGTCGATGACGCGCTTGATGTCGGCGCCGTAAGCGTCGGTGACGGGACCCTTTTCGATCTCCTTGCGGGCGTTGTCGCGCAACCGGGAGATGTCAAGAACGAAATCGTTGGCCATGCCTTGGCCCCTACCCAGGTTCGCCCTCTTCAAGTTGGCTCGGATCAGCCGGGACGTCGGCGGCGTACTGGCGGAGCACCGCCAGCGGCACGATCTCGAGCGCGGTCGCGTTGGTCGACGCGAGTACGACGGGACACGCCGCGCCGTCCATGTGGGCCTGTAGCCAGCGGACGGCGACCACGCACCACCTGTCCCCGGGCGTGAGCCCGCGGAAGTGCCATTCAGGATGCGGAGTGATGAGGTCGTTGCCGACGTCGTGCTGATGCTGGAGGAACTCGCGGGTGACGACGGCGCACACGGTGTGACTGCCGACATCCTCGGGTCCACTGGTGCAGCAGCCGTCGCGATAGAACCCGGTGACCGGGTCGGTGCCGCAGAGTTCGAGGGGGCCGCCGAGGACGTTGAGTTGATCGCTCACCCCTCGATCTTGCTGCACCCTCAAAGTTCAGGCCGGGCGGGATCTAGTCATAAGGGACGACTGAACCGGAACGCCCTGCGCGCCGAGGACCCTAATGTGACGTCAGCGACCAAGACCGCGCGCAAGCCCGCCGCGAAGAAGGCCCCCGCGAATAAGGCCCCCGCCAAGAAGGCCGTTGCCGCGAAGAAGGCCGTCACTGCCAAGAAGACCGTGGCCAAGAAAGCCGTGCGGGTCGCGGTGCCGACGCAGCGCAAGCCGGCGGCGGCCAAGAAGGTTCCCGCGCAGCGGACACCCGTGGCGGAAAAGGCTGTCGTGCGGAAGCCGGTCGTCAAGCGAGTCGTCGCTGTCGTGACGCCTGCGCCCGTCGTGACGCCCGAACCCGTCGTAGCCCCCGCGCCGAAGGTCGCCACTCCCAGGCCGTTGGTCGCCAAGGAGCTGGCCCGCCGCAAGGTCGTGCTGCCCTTCCGGGAGCGCCTCGAAGAGGCGATGCACCGCGAGCTCAAGCACGACGGCCCGGTCTGCCACGCCTGCCGCATGAACGGCAGCCGGCTGGCTTCCCTCGCCGCCATGCCGGCGCCCGTCGCCGTCTGAACACTTGCCAGTCCTCGCGCGACCGATGAGTCTGGTCGTCGTCGTACGTCTCCATGACCAGGAGAACGACGAGGAGGAGACATGGCCAGCACCCTGAACAAGGTCGCGACGGTGATCGTGCCGATCGCCGACCAGGACAAGGCGCTCGATTTCTATTGCGGCACGCTCGGGTTCGAGAAGCGGGTCGACGTACCGTTCGGTGGCCCCCCTGGTGAGGCGCAGTACCGCTGGATCGAGATCGGCCTGCCCGACCAGGACACGACGATCGCGCTCGCGCCGCCGCGTGAGGGTGAGCCGAACGGCAACCGCGAGACGGGCATCAGCCTGCAGACCGACGACATCGACGGTTACCACTCGCGCTTGCGTGACGCCGGCGCCGACTGTGACGCCGAGGTGCAGCGGATGGGCGACGTCGTACCGCCGATGTTCTGGTTCCGCGACCCCGAGGGCAACACGCTGATGGTGGTGCAGTAGCCGCCTACGAGGCGTCTGTCGGGGTCACGTCGGCGCGCGTCCTGCGCCGGCACGATCGTGTGGTTGAGCTGTATCGGCATTGCTAGCCCCCTTTCCTCGCCAGGTCCGAAGGCCGCCAGCGGGCGGCCTGACCGGCGAGGACCGTGGTGCCCATGACGCTAACCAAAACCTTCGTGGTCTGCCCTAT
>JAICMI010000104.1 GCA_025929315.1 Frankiaceae bacterium | reverse complement strand
GGCATGCCACCCGGGCCCGGACGACCGGGCACGGCACCCGGCCGTGGCGCCGGCGCGGGACGGTCGCGTGTCGGGAAGGGGTTGTTGCCCGGCCGCGGGATGCCCGGCGCAGGACGTGGCGCCGGCGCCGGTGGCGCTGCCGCAGCAGCCGGCTCGAGCGGCTGCGCGGGTGGCTCGGGAGCCGCCGGCGCGACCGGCTGCGTCAGCTCAACCGCTGCGGGGATCTCTTCGGCTGCCGGAGCCGGAGCGGCCGGCGCCTTCTTGGCAGCGGTCTTCTTCTTGGGCGCTGCGTCACCGTCGCCGTCGGCCGACGCGACCTTGGGGAAGGCCGCATAAACCTTGGCGACGACCGGCGCCTCGACAGTCGAGGACGGCGTCTTGACGTACTCGCCGTTGTTGTTGAGCCACTCAATGAGCTCTTTGGAGGTCTTGCCGACCTCCTTGGCTAGCGCGGATACCCGGGCCTTGGCCACTTTTCTCCTTCGATGGCCCGCGGTCCTCCCGCAAGCCGTTGTCAGTGCACGGTGGCACCCATCGCTGGGGCACTCATCGGTGCTGGCTCATCGAGCGCTCATCTTGGTTGTCCGCCCTTTCACAGGGGCTCTTCGTTGCGGTCGCAACCTGTTCCCGTACCGGCGTGAGGTCGAGCGCCCCCTCGACGCGCAACGCGCGCCCAAAGGCCTTTCGACGCTCCGCTAGCGCGAGGCACTCCGGGTCAGGGTGCAGATGAGCACCTCGTCCCGGCATGCCGCCTCGTAGATCGGGAACCAGTCGCCGGGTCGCCCCATCGACCGAGTGCTCGATCACGATGCGCAGCAGGTCGGACGCGGCGGTTCGGATCCGGCAGCCCACGCACGTGCGCAGCGGCTCCGCCCGCCTTGTCACCGCGGAAGTCTAGACCGATTCGCTCGTCGACGCCTCTGCCGTGTCCGCGCGGATGTCGATGCGCCAGCCCGTGAGGCGGGCGGCGAGGCGCGCATTCTGGCCTTCACGGCCGATCGCCAGCGAGAGCTGGAAGTCCGGGACGATGACTCTTGCGGCTTTGGCGGACTCGTCGACGACCGTGACCTGGGCGACCTGGGCCGGGGACAGGGCGTTGGCGACGAAGGTCGCCGAGTCGGCGTCCCAGTCGATGATGTCGATCTTCTCGCCGTGCAGCTCGGTCACGACGGCGCGAACGCGCGCGCCGAGGGGGCCGATGCAGGCGCCGCGGGCGCGGACAGTGGGAGCGGTGGAGCGGACGGCGATCTTGGTGCGGTGACCGGCCTCACGCGCAATGGCACAGATCTCGACGGTGCCGTCGGCGATCTCCGGAACCTCCATGGCGAAGAGCTTCTTGACCAGGTTGGGGTGGGTTCGGGACAAGGTCACCTGGGTGCCGCGCAACGTCTTGTTGACCTGAAGGACGTAACAGCGCAGCCGTTCGCCGTGCACGTAGCTCTCCCCCGGGACCTGTTCGGCGGCAGGGAGCACTGCCTCGAGGTCGCCGAGATCCACGAAGACCGGACCGTCCGGGCGGACCCCGGCATGCGCCTGGATCACGCCGCTGACGACGTCGCCTTCCTTGCCCGCCCACTCGCCGTAGGTGGTCTCCTGCTGTGCGTCGCGCAGCCGGCTCATGATGACCTGCTTGGCCGTCATGGCAGCGATCCGACCGAAGTCATGTGGAGTGTCGTCCCACTCGCGCGTGACGGCGTCGTTCTCGTCGCGCTCCTGCGCCCAGATGGTGACTTCACCCGTCTTGCGATCGAGCTCTGCGCGGGCGTGGTCAGCCGCCCCGTCCGTGTGCATGTAGGCCGCGAGCAAGGCGCTCTCGATCGCCTCGACCACCGTGTCGAAGGACACATCTTTTTCCCGAACCAGGCTCCGCAGCGTGGTCACGTCGATATTCACGAGAACTCGACCTCCACGTGCCCGGGACCGAGGTCCGCGTAGGCGACCGTACGGGCATCGCCGTCGACGTCGAACGTGACCTTGTCGTCGTCAGCGGTGGTGACCCGGCCGGTCACCGGACCGGCGTCGGTCACCGCGACGCGGACGAGCCGGCCGCTGGCGCGACGCCAGTGCCGGGGCTCGGTCAGCGGGCGGTCGACACCGGGTGAGGTGACTTCGAGGACGTAAGGGGCTTGTCCCATCACGTCCGAGGCGTCCAGTGCAGCGGAAAGTGTCCGGCTGACCTCGGCGACGGCGTCGAGGTCGATGCCCTCGTCACGGTCGACGACGACGCGTACGACGCTGCGGCGCCCGGCCGCCGTGACCGAGACATCCTCGAGGTCGTAGCCGGCTGCGGTGACCACGGGAACCAACGCATCGTGCACCCGCTGCCGGGAGACAGCCGCCATTGCGCCCACCTCCCGATGTTCTGTTGTTGCTGCGGACATCAGGATAACGGCGTGAGCCTCACCCGTCGGACGCTGCTCGGTGTCGCCGCCGGACTTGTCGCGGTCGGATGCGGGCCGGGTCGTCGGCGGCGCGGTGCCCCGGCAAGCACGCCGGGAGCGGGGGTCTCCTCGGCACTCGTGGCCGAGCAGGCCCTGCTCGCGGACTATGACCGGGCGATCACCGCACTCGATGCCGTCACGGCCGGCCGGTTGGCAACGGCGCGACAGCGACACGCTGCACATCTCGAAGCGTTGCGGGCGGCCGCGGCTACGACGAGTCCCTTCGCCTCCCCCGTCCCGTCCGCCTCGTCATCCTTGGGAAGCAGCTTGCGTGTCAGTGCCGCCACGCTCGCCGCGGCGGCGGTCAGCGCGTCCGACGGGCGCGTGGCCGCGCTGCTGGCGTCGATCGGGGCCGAGCACGCCGCCGACGCGATGACGACACCGGACTCGGTGTGAGCGCGCTCGGTGCCGTGCGCGCGGCCGTCCGGATCGAGAACGAAGTTGTCTACGGCTACGGCGTCGTCGGCGCCCATCTGCGTGGGCAGGCGCGACGCCTCGCGGCCCGGCGCCTCGCCGTTCATCAACAACGTCGTGACGATCTTCGCGCATTCGCCACGGACCCGGCTCCCCCGGCCGCCGCCTACGAGCTGCCCATGCTCGTGGTCGACCGCGTCACGGCGCGACAGCTTGCGGTGAGCTTGGAAGATGCGGCGGCGAAAGCAGCTTGGGCGCTCGTCGCGTCGACCCAGGCGGGCTCTCGCGCCCGGCAGTTCGCCGTCGCTGCCCTGACCGACACTGCGACTGCCGCCGCCCGATGGCGCGAGCTGTCAGGACGCACTGACGATCCGGCGTTGCCCGGTCAGCCTGCGGATGCGGCAACCAGCCAGCCGTCGATCACGTCGAGCACCTCACCGAGCTCGTCGACGACGGCGTCCGGCTCAACGTCATAGAACGGCACGACGTCGTTACGAACCCAGATCGTGCGCATGCCGAGCTGCTGCGCCCCGAACACGTCGTCCCACAACCGATCACCGACGAACACTGCGGTGCTCGGTTGGACACGAAGCTCACCGAGCAGCGCGCCGAAGGCTTCCGCGTGCGGCTTCACGTGCTCGAGATCGCTTGTGTAGACCCGGGCGTCCAGGAGGTCGATCAGGCCATCGCGTTGCAGCCATTGCTCGTGCTGGTCCCGCGGCCAGTGAGTGTTCGACAACAAGCCAGTCAGCAGCCCGCGCTCCTTGAGCGCGGTCAAGGTCCGGCGCGCGTCGGCGCGTGCACCGGTGGTGGGCGTCCAGTGGTCGAAGTAGGCAGATGTCGCGAGCTGGTGGATGGTCTCGTCGACCGGCAGGTCGACCGCGCGACTGGCGGCGGTCAGCACTTCGTCGATCCGCCCGCTGCGCATCGTCGTACGCGTCCGTTCCCAGACCTCGCTCTCGGCGGCAAACAGCGACTGCGCCACCTCGTCGACGCGATCCGGGGCGAGGACCTCGGCTGCCACCCGCCAGGCTTCGATGAGGTCGACGTCGTGAAACGACGTGAGCGTTCCGCCCCAGTCGAACAGGACGGCGTTGATCAACGCGGCAGTGCGGCCAGCTCGCCGACGACCGCGTCGAGTGCGACGTTGCGCCGCTCGCCGCTACGCCGGTCCTTGACCTCCACCTCACCATCTGCCAGCGCCTTGCCGACGACCACGATCGTCGGCATGCCAAGGAGATCCGCGTCAGCGAACTTCTCCCCTGCCGTCGCGTTGCGGTCGTCCAGAAGCACCCGATGGCCGGCGGCTTCGAGCTCCGTCGCCAGTGCTGCCGCCGCGTTCAGCTGCTCATCACCCTTGCCGACCGGCACGAGATGCACGTCATAGGGCGCAACCGAAGCCGGCCAGCACAACCCCGAGCTGTCCAGCGTCTGCTCCGCGATGGCGGAGACGGCCCGAGAGACGCCGACACCGTAAGAGCCCATGGTGATGCGGATAGACTCGCCGTCCGGGCCCTGCGCGTCGAGGTCGAACGTGTCCGCGAACTTGCGGCCGAGCTGGAAGATGTGACCGATCTCGATGCCTCTCGCGATCTCCAGTGCGGACCCGCAACGCGCACAACGGTCGCCGTCACGGATCTCGACCGCACCGATCTCGCCCGCCGGCTCGAAGTCGCGTCCGCGCGTCACGAACGCAGCATGCTTGTCGGTCTCGTTGGCACCGGTGATCCATGCGCTGCCGGGCACGACCGTGGGGTCGACGAGATAGCGCACACCGATCTCTGCAAGCAGTTGCGGGCCGATGTAGCCCTTGACCAGTCGTGGTTCCGCGGCCAAGTCAGCGGCGTCAGCCTGCGCGACCCCGACCGGTTCGAGCTGGCCGGCGAGTCGCTTGAGGTCGACGTCCCGGTCGCCTGGCACACCGATGACGAGGAGGTCCCACGTGGCACTGCCGGGGCGGCGTGTCTTGAGGACGACGTTCTTGAGCGTGTCGGCACCGACGAACGGCCGTCCGTTCTCGTCGACGAGCTCCTGCATCGAGTTGAGCTTGGTGACCAAGCTGTCGATGGTCGGGGTGTCGGGCGTGTCCAGCACGCGCTGCTCCGGGTGCCCGGACGGGTCCTGCTTGGGCGGAACCGCTATCTCCACTGCCTCGGTGTTGGCGGTGTAGTCGCACGACGTGCACTGCACGAACGTGTCCTCACCCTGCTCAGCCGGCGCGAGGAACTCCTCACTTGCCGAACCGCCCATCGCGCCGGACACCGCAAATGCGATGCGGTAGTCCAGGCCGAGTCGCTCGAAGATGCGTTGGTAGGCAACGCGATGTGCGTCGTAGGACGCCTGTAGCCCGGCGTCGTCGAGGTCGAACGAGTAGGAGTCCTTCATGACGAACTCGCGACATCGCAGCAGCCCGGCGCGGGGGCGCGCTTCGTCGCGGTACTTGGTCTGGATCTGGTAGAGCGAGAGCGGGAAGTCCTTGTAGGACGAGTACTCACCCTTGACAAGCAGCGTGAAGAGCTCCTCGTGAGTGGGAGCCAGCAGATAGTCCGCATCTTTACGGTCGTGGAGCCGGAAGAGCGTGTCGCCGTAGTCGGCCCAGCGCCCACTCGCTTCGTAGATCTCGCGCGGGATCAGCGCCGGAAAGAGGACCTCTTGCGAGCCGATGCGGTCCATCTCCTCGCGGACGATCGATGCGACGTTCTCGAGGATCTTCTTGCCCAGCGGCAACCATGTGTAGATACCGGGGGCGGTGCGGCGGATGTAGCCGGCGCGCAGCAGCAGCCGATGTGACGGCACCTCGGCGTCCGCCGGGTCCTCGCGCAAGGTCCGCAGGAACAGCTGGGACATCCGGGTGACCATGCGTTGAGGTTAGCGGCGGCGTGTCCGCGGTTTCGAACCGTTTCCGTCGGGCTCTCCGTCCCGATAGAGCAGGCAGGCGACGTGCTGGTCACCGACCGGGTAGAGGGGCGGGTCGACGGCATCGGTGCGGAACTCCACCTTGGCCGAGCTGCCTGCATCGACGACCTCGGTCACGCCGGTCCACGTCGGTTCGTGCGGGTCTTCGCCTTTGATGCGCTCGAGGAACTGCACCACGTCAGCGCCACTGTGGCCGGACCCCGCCGGCACGTCGGCGGTGACGGCGGGATCGTCCAACGCCGTCAGAGCGCCGATGACGCGCCGGTCGCGTTCGAACTCGTCGTCGGGATGAGCCAGCCAGTACCGCTCGACGAGGTCGCGCAGGTCACGGCTCTCCCACCCGCAGATCTCGAACGCCTTGGGGCAGCGCGGGTGGAACGAGCAGCCGAGCGGTGGTCGGGCGGCGTCCGGGATCTCACCGCGCGGCAGGTCGCGCGGCACACTCTTGGCCGGGTCCGGCTCGGGAATCGCCTTGAGCAAGGACTGTGTGTAGGGATGCTTCGGGTCGGCATAGATCTGCTCGGCGGGCCCGTACTCGACGATGCGACCGAGGTACATGATCGCGAGGGTGTCGCAGAAGAACTTGGCCGTCGCCAGGTCGTGTGTCACGTAGACGTAGCTGAGGCCGAGATCGTTCTTGAGCTCCAGCATCAGCTCGAGAATCTTGGCGCGCACGCTCATGTCGAGCATCGACACCGGCTCATCGGCGACGAGAAGCTCCGGTCCGAGGATGATGGCGCGCGCGATGACGGCACGCTGCTTCTGTCCGCCGGACAGGTCCGCCGGGTACTTGTGCAGGAACAGCTCGGTCGGGACCAAGCCGACCCGTTCCAACGCAGCGACCACGGCAGCGCGGACCTTGTCGTCGTTGTCCTCGCCATGGATGCGCAACGGGTGACCGATCGCCGTGAGGAGGTCCATCGCCGGGTTGAGCGACGCATTGGGGTCCTGGAACACCATCTGCATGTTCCGGCGCATCGGCCGAAGCGCCGGTTCGGAGAGGTCGGTGATGTCACGACCGGCGACACGCACGCGCCCCGAGGTGACAGGGACGGTACGCAGAATCGCGCGGCCGAGCGTTGTCTTGCCGCTGCCCGACTCCCCTACGACGCCGAGCACCTCACCGCGCTTGAGTGAGAAGGACACGCCGTCCACGGCTTTGACCGAGCCGACCGAGCCGCCGAAGAACCGCTGCATCAGACCGCCGCGCAGCGCGAAGTGCACCCGCAGGTCCTCGACGCTGAGCAACGGCTCGGTGTCGACAGCTGTCGCCTCAGGCTTCGTCTGCGACACCGATGGCCTCTCGCTCGAGCGACTCCTTGCCGCCGGGTGGGATCAGCTGGTCCGGACCGTGCAACCAGCAGTCAACCTTCTGGTTGAGCTCCGTCACCACGGTCGGCGGATGGCGGGTCGGGCAGACCCGCATCGCGTCGGGACAACGCGGATGGAAGCGGCAGCCCGACGGCGGGTGGATGAGGTCCGGCGGAGCGCCGGGGATGTAGTGCAGCTCGGTGGTGCTCAGGCTGATCGTCGAGGCCAGCAGTTCCCGGGTGTAGGGGTGCGCGGGTCGCGCGAAGACTGCCCTCGCATCTCCCTGCTCCGCGATGCGACCGGCGTACATCACGGCGACACGCTCACACGCCTCGGCGATGATGCCGAGGTTGTGCGTGATCAGCAGGATCGATGTGTCGAAGTTGCGCTTGATGTCGTTGAGGATGCCGATGATCTGGGCTTCCACGAGCACGTCGAGCGCAGTCGTCGGCTCGTCGGCGACGACGAACGCCGGGTTCAGCACAAGTGCGAGCGCGATCATGATGCGCTGCCGCATGCCACCTGAGAACTCGTGCGGATAGTTGGTGAAGCGCGTCGGTGGGATGCCCATCGCGCCGAGCGTGTCGATGGCGCGCTTGCGCATCTGGGTCTTGCTCAGCCCGCGTTCGTGGGTGTGCAGCGTCTCGAAGAAGTGGTCCGAGATGCGCATGAGCGGGTTGAGCCGCGTCATCGGCTCCTGGAAGATCAGTCCGAGCTCCGGGCCCCGCAGTGATCGCAATGCGCGCCGCTTCATCGTGACCCGGTCGCGGCCACGGAAGAGCACCTTGCCGGAGACCTCCGCGGCATCGGGCAGCAGACCGAGGACGCCACGACCGAGGGTCGACTTGCCGGACCCCGACTCACCGACCAGGCCCAACGTCTCACCACGGCGGATGTCGAAGCTGACTCCGTCGACGGCGCGCACCGGGCCGCGCGCAGTTCCGTACCAGACCTTGAGGTCCTTGACGGACATCACCAGGTCCGGCGGAAGCGGCTCGTCGCCGTCGAGCAGCGTCACGATGCCACCTGGGGCTCACCGGCGTCACTGCGTTCCATCTCGCGCCTGTCGACCGGCAGCAGCTGCCGGCGCCGCAGCACCGGGTTGAGCAAGTCGTTGAGACTCTCACCGACCAGCGTCAGGCCGGTCACCAGCAGGACGATCGCCAGACCGGGGTAGACCGACGTCCACCAGATGCCACCGGCGGCCTCACCCAACGCCCGTTGCAGGTCGTAGCCCCACTCGGCCGCCTCGGTCGGCTGAACGCCGTAGCCGAGGAAGCCCAACCCGGCAAGGGTCAGCAGCGCGTCGGCGGCGTTGAGCGTCGCGATGACCGGCACGTTCTGCACGACGTTGCCCAGCACGTAGCGCGCAATCACCGTGCGCGGTTTGGCACCGAGCACTCGAGCAGCCTCGACGTAGGGCTCCTCGCGCACACTGATGACGCTGTTGCGGATGACGCGGAAGTACTGCGGGATGTAGATGACCGTGATGGATATGGCGGCGGACATGATGCCGCTGAAGCTCGCGCCGAAGAACCCGAACTTCCCACGCAGCAGGAACGCGATCAGGATCGCGAGCAGCAGCGACGGGAACGCGAACATCGCATCCATGATGAGAACGAGGACACGGTCGAGCGGGCCGCCGTAGTAGCCGGAGAACAGTCCGAGCGGAACGCCGACCACCATCGAGATGACCACCGCGATGACGATGACCTCGAGCGCGGTACGCGACCCATAGACGATGTGCGCGAAGACGTCCTCTTGCCGGATGTTGGTGCCGAAGATGTGGGAGCCCGAGGGCGCTCCGCTCTTGGGGAAGCGCACGCCGTTGCTCGTCAGGTACTGGTCGAAGTTGTAGGGCGAGATGAGCGGCGCGAAGATCGCGAAGACGACGAAGATCAGCACGAGGCCGATGCCGATGTAGAGCACCCATTTGGGCAGGCCGCGAGCTTCGCCGATGGGTGCCAGGGCGCGGCGCAGACCGCGAAACCGACCCGGTCGAACAGTCGGGGCTTCGACCGACCCCGCGGGCGCCATGAACTCGCTGGTCATGAGTACCTCACCCGCGGGTCGATGAGGGCGGTGACCACGTCGATGACGAAGCTGACGCCGACGACGATGAGCGCGAACACCGTGACGATGCCCTGCACGGCGACGTAGTCCCGGTTGTTGAGGTAGTTGATGAGCGCCCGCCCGATGCCCGGCCAGCTGAACGTGGTCTCAGTGAGCACCGCGCCCGACATCAGGAGCGCCGCTTGCAGACCGACGACCGTGACCACCGGCACCAGCGCGTTGCGGAAGCCGTGACGCAGTACGACGCGGCTCTCGCTGATGCCACGCGCACGAGCGGCCTCGATGTAGTCGTGCTTGAGCGTCTGGATCACGTTGACCCGGACAAGCCGGATGAACACACCGCAGAGCAGCAGACCGAGCGTCAGCGACGGAAGGATGAGGTGCACGAGCACGTTGCGGAAGTCGCCCCAGTTGCCGTTGATCGCGGCATCGAGGAGATAGATGTTGGTGTGCGCGTGCTGGGCCAGGTCGAGGTCCTGGATCGTGTCGGCCTGACCCGAGCTGGGTAACCAGTCGAGCTTTGCGACGAAGAGCAGCTGGAACAGGATGCCGACCCAGAACACTGGGGCGGCGTAGGTCAGGATGCCGAACAATCGCCCGGCCACGTCCAGCGGCGTATCTCGGAACCGGCCGATGAGGACACCGATCCCGAGCCCGAGAATCAGCGCCACGAGCAGCGCGCACATGGTGAGCTCGAGAGTGGCCGCACCCTCGTGCGTGAGGATGTTGGTGACCGAGCGGTTCTCACTCGTCACTTGGCCGAAGTTGCCGTGAATGACGCCGTTCAGGTAGTCGGCGTACTGCACGATGATCGGCTTGTCATAGCCGAGCCGGTGACGTTCGGCGTTGATGACCGACGCCGGCTGGCGGCCGCCCAGGGCCGCCTGCACCGGGTCGCCCGGAGCGACCCGCATGAGGATGAAGACGACGGTGAGAAGGATCCACAGCGTCGGGATGACCAGCAGCAGCCGGGTCAGCAGATAGCGAGGTAACGAGCCGCTTGAGCGGGCCATCAGAAGTCGTCGACTCCAGGAGTAGTTGACCGGCGTGGGGGCGGCGCCCGGTGACCCCCACCCCCCCCCCCCCCCCCAAGTGGCGGAAAAAGACAAGGCGCGCCCCCCCAACCCCGCCAAGT
>JAICMI010000066.1 GCA_025929315.1 Frankiaceae bacterium | reverse complement strand
GTCTCCGGGTTGGCCGCCGAGTAGGGCTGGCACACGACACCGGTGACCGACGTCGTGCCGTCGATGCAGCCGTCGCCGTTGAAGTCCGCGGTGAACGTGAGCGCGGTGATCGCGCTGCTGTCGTAGGACGCGCCGTCGGGGTTGCGCACCGCGGCCAGCGTGTTGGCCTGACGCAGCTCACGAGCCATCCGGTTGAGGGCGAGGCGCGCTTCCTCGTTCAGGTCCTGCTCACTGCTCGTGGCCTTGGCGCTCGTCTGCGAGCCGATCACCGTGGTGAGAAAGATGGTGCCGAGGATGCCGAGGACCACGATCGCGACGAGCATCTCGACCAGCGTGAAGCCGCCGTCGTCGTTGCTGCGGAGCCGTTTCATCGGTTGTCGTCCGCGACACAGGAGAGGTTGCCGACCTGCAGACCGACGGCCGACATGATGTCGCCGTCACGGACCGGTTTCGTGGCGACCGAGACGATGCCCTGGAGCTGGTGCACACCGCTGTTGCGGTTCTCCGTGATGGAACGGGTGGTGTTCCACGACGAGATGTAGTCGGACATGTGCAGCGTCGTCGTGCCGTTCTGGTAGACGGTGATGCTCGCCGGGTCGAGGGCCGCGAGCGGATCCGCCGAGCCGGCGTCGGTTGCCGAGTTCCAGGTGTAGGTCGGGAGTGTGACGCGCTGACCGTTGCCGGCCGAGTCGGTCGACTTCCAGTAGTCGATGGTCACGTTCCAGGATCCGGTCGCCGACTGCGTGGCTGTCCCGCCCGTCACTGATGACGAGCAGGCGATCGTGGCCTGAGTGAGCTGGATGTCGACCAGGCCGAGCCCGTCGGTGACGAAGCTGGCTCCCGGGAAGATGCGGACTCGCTTGGTCGCCGACGTGTTGGCTCCGGACGTGACCGTGTGCGGGTCCGCGGTCGCAGCGCTGGCGTTGACCCATGCCGAGCCGGTGACCGTCACGCTGTTGGAGCCGGTGTTGCCGATCGTCACCAGCGGCTGGCTCGCGTCGAGCATCAGGCTCGGTGAGTACGTCGACGACTGGTTGCTGAAGCCGAAGATGCCGGCGCAGGTGTTGCTGCCGCTCATGAGCTGAGCTGCGGCCTGATGCGTAGGCGGCGTCCCGGTGTCGACGTTGGCCGGCACCTTGGGCAAGCCGCTCGCGGACGTGTCGGCGGTGACCTCGGAGTACTGGGTGGGTCCGGCCTCGACCCAGCCGCAGGTGCCGTTGTTGCTCGAGTCGAGCGCACCCAGTGGACCGGTGCCCGGTGCGGACGAGGTCGGGCTGGTTGCCGTCGCGCTTGCGCCGAAGTAGTTCGTCCCGGCTGCGTCGTGGGCCTCGATGGTGCGGATGTCAGCGGCCGCGTTGGAACCGGTCGACAGACCGCCACTCGCGTCTGCCTTGGCGACGTCGACGGTCAGCGCGTTACCCGCCTCGCCGGTCGACGCCACCCGCAGGAAGCTCGCGCTGCCCTGGGTGGTCAGCGCGGCGGTGAGGCCGCGGCTGTCCGCGATGCGCGTGTACGACGTGTAGGAGTGGCTGGAGCCGTGGTCGTTCCAGGTGGTGACGATGGTGACGCCGAGCATGAGCGTCGGCGGTTGGTCGTGACCCTCGCTCTGGCTGTCGTAGCTGGAGAACGTCGCCGCGGCAAGCGGGTTGCCGCTGACGTTGAGGAACTGCGAGTAGATGGTCTGGCTGAAGTTCGGGAAGTCAGGAAGGCTGCTGACGCTCACCTTGTAGAGCGGGCCGGACGGTGCCGGCGCCGCGGCGCCGCTGGACACCCAGCGTCCGACCTCGGTCTCACCGGCGCGGGTGCGCGTGGTCGTCGTCGTACTCACGTTCGTGTAGTAGATGTCGAGCAGGTCGACGAACGGACCGTTCTGCCGGTCGACGTGGAACGGCAGGTCGCGCATCGACTCCATCCGCGCCTGCGCGAGGTTCTTGGCCTGTGTGTTGAGCTTGGAAGTGTTGGCCGCCTTCATGCCGACGATGAGCAGCGGAATGGCGCCACCGGCCGCGATCGCGACGAGCGTGATCGCCACCAGGATCTCGATCAGGGTGAAGCCGCCCTCGCCGTTGGCGGCGCGCCGGCGCGCGCGGTTAAGCCATCGAGACACGGCTGGTCAGTCCTTCGACGTGGAGCGTGTAGGTCTTGCCGGAACGCGTGACCTGAAGGCCACCGGGCAGAGCGGTGCCGCGCGGGTAGAAGTAGGCGCACTGACGCGTGGTCGGGCACGCTGTCGTCTCGCCGGGCACCGACGGCATCGGGTCACCGGCTGCCGGAAAGGAGACCGAGCCCAAGGTGATCGACGGGTCGTCCACCTTGAACGGTCCGCTCAACTTGTTGGCGGCGACGGTGCAGTCGGATTTGTAGACCGTCCACGTGGTGGACGTGAAGTAGACGCAGTAGGTGCGACCCTGCGAGAGCGACGACTCGCTCGCGTTGCGCAGCGCGCTTCGGATGCCGTTGGCGGTGCCGGCCTCACGGTTGCTCATCAAGTAGCTGCGCATCCCGAACACGCTGATCGCCATCAGGATGCCGCCGAGCGAGAGCGTGACGATGAGCTCGATCAGCGTCACGCCGCTGTCGGATGGCGGCGTCCCGCCCCGCACCTTGCTCACGTGGAGGTCATCGACCATGTGAGGGGGCTGTTTGAGGACCGCGGCTAGGCCGTTCGGCGGCATTTGCCACCGCCGTTCGGGCGCACGCTCTCCGAACAGGATTCACCCCTAGTCGATCGACCGGGCGGCATTGCACCTTTAGTCCTGTTCAACGTCGTACTGAGATGGATCGTTCGGCGGCGAAGTCGCCCGTTTGCCCGTTACGTTGAACGGCGGAGCGAGAGGGACCAGATGCCAGACGAGGCCTGTCCGAGCTGTGGCGCGGCCAACCGGCCCGGCGCCAAGTTCTGCGCGGAGTGCGGCACACCGCTCGCGTTGACGTGCCCGAGCTGTGGCGCGGCGGCGAGCGGGAAGTTCTGCAGCGAATGCGGTACGCCGCTGGGCGCCGACCCCACGCCCGCAGCCGCCGTGTCTGCTCCCCCTGCTCCCCTTGCTGTCGCCGCCGAGCCGGTCAGCGAGCGCCGCGTCGTCTCGATGCTCTTCGGCGACCTGGTCGGCTTCACCCCACTCTCCGAGAGCCGCGATCCTGAGGCGGTCCGGGAGCTGCTGTCTGCGTACTTCGAGCGCGCCCGCGCCGTGGTCGAGCGCTATGGCGGGACGGTGGAGAAGTTCATCGGGGACGCCGTCTTCGCCGTCTGGGGCGTGCCGGTGGCCCGCGAGGACGACGCCGAGCTCGCCGTCCGCGCCGGTCTCGACCTGGTGAGCGCGGTCGCCGCCCTCGGCCAGGAGGTCAACGCCGAGGGCCTGCAGATGCGCGTGGGTATCACCACGGGCCAGGTCGCCGTGACCCTGGGTGCGATCGGCGAAGGCATGGTCGCGGGCGACGCCGTGAACACGGCCTCGCGGGTGCAGGCCGTGGCCACTCCCGGCGAGGTCTGGGTCGACGACCCGACCCGCTCGCTGACGACCGCTGCGCTCGCCTATGAGTCCACCGGGCCGCACGAGCTCAAGGGCAAGTCCGTCCCGCTGGAGCTCTTCCGCACTCTTCGTACGACGGGTGTGCTGGGTGGCGAACAGCGGGTCGACGGGCTCGAGGCTCCCTTCGTCGGCCGCGACCGCGAGCTGCGGATGGTCAAGGAGCTGTTCCACGCCACCGCCGAGGACCGCCGGGCGCGGCTGGTTCTCGTCGCCGGCGACCCGGGGATCGGCAAGTCCCGGCTGGCCTGGGAGTTCGAGAAGTACCTGGACGCCATCAAGTCGCAGTGGGCGTTCTGGCTGCGCGGTCGCTGCCTGTCCTACGGCCAAGGCGTGGCCGGGCGCGTGGTCGCGGAGATGGTGCGCTCGCTCCTGCGCGTCACCGACAACGACAGCGACGAGACCGTCCGCGCTGCGCTCAACTCCCGGCTGGACCAGCACGTCCAGGACGTGTCCACGCGCGACGTGCTGCGGCCTCGGCTCGAGAGCCTGCTCGGCCTCTCCGACCGCGCATTCGACCAGGCCGACATGTTCGCCTCGTGGCGCGGCTTCTTCGAAGAGCTGAGCCGTGACGAGGAGGCGTCGGTCGTGACGCTCGTCGTCGAGGACCTGCAGTGGGCCGACGACGCCTTTCTGGACTTCGTCGACTATCTGCTCGAGGCGGCGCAGGCGCCGATCATGGTGCTGGCGTTGGCCCGGCCCGAGATCACCACGCGCCGCGCCGGCATCGGCGTCGGCCGACGATCGACCACCGTGTTCCTCGATCCGTTGACCGCCGGTTCGATGCGACAGCTGCTCGACGGTCTTGTCGGCAACCTGCCGGCAACTTTGCGCGACGAGCTGGTGCGACGCGCTGACGGCATTCCGCTCTATGCAGTCGAGACCGTCCGGTCGTTGATCGACCGTGATGTCGTCGTGCCGACCGGTGGCCGCTACGTCGTCGACGAGGCGGCGGCAGGCGGTTTGGACCTGGCCAAGCTTGCACCGCCTGCGAGCCTCCACGCCCTGCTCGCCGCCCGACTCGACGCGCTGACACCGGACGAACGGCGAGTGGTGCAGGACGGCGCAGTGCTCGGGCTCACGTTCACCCGGGTCGCCCTCGAGTCGCTGACCAACGTCGCGACTGACCTTGACGAGATCCTCGAATCGTTGCGGCGCAAGGAGATCCTCAGCGTTGACAACGATCCGCGTTCGCCGGAACGCGGCCAGTATCGCTTCGTACAAGCACTCTTGCGTGGCGTCGCCTACGAGACGTTGTCTCGACGCGACCGCAAGGCCCGGCACATCGCCGCCGCCGAACACCTGGGGACAAACAGCGAAGGCGACGCTATTGCCGGCGTGCTCGCTCAGCACTACCTCGACGCCGCCGCTGCGGTGCCGGAGGACGACGACGTCACCGACCTGCAGAGCCGCGCCGCCGTCATGCTGGAGCGTGCGGCCGAACATGCGCGCGACGTCGGCGCTCCGGGCGACGCCCTGACGCACTACGCGTCAGTCATGGCGCTCGACATCTCCGCAGTCACCCGGATCCGCGTGGCAACCGCCGCATCGATCCTGGCGAGGCAGGCCGGACACCAGATGGCACAGGTGCTGGACTGGGTCGAGCAGGCGCTCGCCCTTGTCGAGCAGCACGGCACCGAGGACGACGGGCTGGCACTGCTGCTCGCGCGGGGGAAGCTGCGTTACGCCGGTGGCGTCGACTTCGCCGGTGCTCAGGCCGATGCCGAGAAGGTGCTGGAGGCTTGTGTCGGCGTACCCCATCGGGTGCACCTGCTGGGTGGGGCCTCGCGGCAGCTCAGTGTGTGCGCGCAGATCACCGGCAACTACGCACTTGCCCAGCGGGCGGCGACGATCGCGTTGGAAGACGTTGAGCGCTACGGCGACGACACCGAGTTCGCGATGTTGCTCGACTCGTTGTCGATGTGGTTCGGACTGGCCGGTTACCGGCGTCTCACCGGGTTGGTGCGCCGGGCGGCGGCACAGCAGTACGGCGTACGCGACTCGGCCGCGATCAGCTTGTTCAGCAATCTCGCCGCGGGACTGGTCCCGGACGACCCGCATGAGGCCGCCGTCGCAGCCGAGCGCTCGATCGAGTGCGCACGCACCTTCGGCATGAACGAGGTGATGGGAGTCGGGCACTTGCTCGCCGCCAACCTCAACATCGGCCGTTGGCGGGACGTGGAGCTCATCCTCGCGGAACGGCGGGCCGCCGAGCTCAGTGAGCTGATCGACTGGGAGACCTATCTGCTGGCCGGCTCCGGCGTGATCGCCTGGGAGAAGGACGATGCCGGCCTCCTGCTGCCGAGCGACGACACGGCCAAGGACTCCGACGACCCCGTCGTGGTTGCCTGGTGGCAGATGTACGACGCGGCGCGGACCGCCCTCGCGGGCAATCCCGCCGACGGCGCGCGTGCCGCGGCGGAGGCCGTGGAGCGCGCCGGCGAGATCGGTCACGCCAACGAAGACGTCCCACTGGCTTACTGCCTGGCCGTCGACATGCTGCTGGAAAGCGGCGACCAGGACACCTTGCAGCGGATCACAGCACCGCTGGCCGAGCTTCCGCTCGGCCCTCGCTTCCGCTTGCTGCACGGGCAGGTCTTGCGAGCCCAGGCGCACCTGTCGACCGAGCCGGTCGATGGGCTGCGGCAGGCGGTCGAGGTGTTCGAGGCGATGGGCGCAGGCTTCTGGGCGGCGCGCGTTCGCGTCGAGCTGGGGCGCGCGTTCGCCGACGCCGGTGACAAATCCAGCGCGACCGCGGCCCTCAGTGCGGCGGAACCGCTGCTACGCGAGATCGGCGCGACGCGGGCGCTGCGTCAGCTCGACGAGCTGCGTAGCGCGACCGTGGTCCCGCAGCAGCCCGCACCCTCAACCGTCAGCTGAGCCCGTCGGGGCGGACGTCGATGCCGGCTTCCTTGCGCTGCTGCTCGGTGACCGGCGTCGGGGCGCCGGTCAGCGGGTCGCCGCCGCTGGACGCCTTGGGGAACGCCATGACCTCGCGGATCGCGTCGGTGCCGGCAAGCGTCGCAGCCAGTCGGTCCAGCCCGAACGCGATGCCGCCGTGCGGCGGCGGGCCGTAGCTGAACGCCTCGAGCAGGAAGCCGAACTTGCTCTCCGCCTCGTCACGGGTCAGGCCGATGACGTCGAAGACGCGCTGCTGCATCTCGCGCCGGTGGATACGGATCGACCCGCCGCCGAGCTCCATGCCGTTGCCGACGACGTCGTAAGCGCGTGCGAGCGCGTTCTCGGGGTCGTCGTGGAAGTTTTCGGCCCACTCCTCGGTCGGCGCAGTGAATGGATGGTGCACCGCCGTCCAGCGCGCACCCTGGTCGGCGACTGCAGGGTTGTCCGACGACACTTCCTCGAACATCGGTGCGTCGACGACCCAGACGAACCGCCACTCCCCTTCGCGCACGAGGTTGCGCTGGCGAGCGACTGCGTTGCGCAGCGCGCCCAGCATTTCCAACGTCGTACGACGAGGGCCGGCGGCGAACAGGATTGCGTCGCCGGGCTTGGCACCCGTCGCGGCCGGCAGCGACCCGAGTCGGTCGGCTTCGAGCTTGGTGATCGAGCCGCGCAGCTCGCCTCCGTCGGCCGGCACCAGCAGCCAGGCGATCCCCTTGCCGCCGCGTGACCGCGCCCACTCCTGCCAGCCGTCGAGGTCCTTGCGCGAGTAGTCGGCGCCACCGGGCACGACGATCGCACCGACATAGTCGGCCTGGAACACCCGGAACTCGGTGCCCTGCATGTGTTCGGTGAGATCGACGAGCTCGAGACCGTCGATGCGCAGGTCGGGCTTGTCGGAGCCGTACCGCCGCATCGAGTCCCAGTAGGTGAGCCGCGGGAACGGCGTCGTCAGCTCGACGCCGAGCGTCTCGCGCCACAGCTCGACGAACAGCTCCTCGGTCAGCGCGTAGATGTCTTCCTCGTCGAGGAACGACATCTCGATGTCGAGCTGGGTGAACTCCGGCGTGCGGTCGGCGCGGAAGTCTTCGTCGCGGAAGCAGCGAGCGATCTGGTAGTAGCGCTCGAGCCCGGCAACCATGAGCAGCTGCTTGAACAGCTGTGGCGACTGCGGCAGTGCATACCAGTGACCCGGCTGCAGTCGCACCGGCACGAGAAAGTCACGCGCACCCTCGGGTGTCGATCGGGTGAGATAGGGGGTCTCGATGTCGAGGAAGTCGTGCCGCTCCATCACGCGACGGATCACCGACACCGCCTTGGCTCGCACCTTGAGCGCATGCGCCGGACCAGCACGACGCAGGTCGAGATAGCGATACTTCCATCGCGTCGACTCGTCGACGCCGCTGTCGATGTCGTCGGAGCCGTGGATCGGGAACGGTGGTGTGTCGCTCTCGCTGAGCACCTCGACGCCGGTCGCGACGACTTCGATCTCACCGGTCGCGAGGTCGGGGTTGGCGTTGCCCTCCGGCCGCTCGACCACCTCGCCGGTGACTTTTACGCACCACTCGCTGCGCAGCCCGTGCGCCTGCTCGGCCGGGGCACCTTCGCGGAAGACGACCTGCGCAATGCCGGCCGAGTCACGCAGGTCGACGAAGATGACGCCACCGTGATCGCGCCGCCGCGACACCCAACCGGTCAGCACAACGGACTCGCCGGCATTTTCGCGCCGCAGCTCACCCGCGCGATGCGTGCGAATCACAACAGCTCCTTCTCAGTGTTGAGTGCGACATTTTGTACCTCTGGACACCCCTGCAGAGGTACATAACGTCTCACTCAACTTGGGGGTGGAGGTCGGTCGCCGGAGGCGACCATTCCTCCGGTTGCGCCGGAGACTGGTCGCCGCTGCGGATGTCCTTGACCTCGTGCGTTCCGTCGGCCTGCGGGAACCACACGAACGGTATGCCGCGGCGTTCGGCGAAGCGAATCTGCTTGCCGTACTTGGCGGGCTCCGGCGCCACCTCGGTCGGGATGCCCCGGCTGCGCAGCACGGCCGCGACCCGCGTGCACGTGGGCCGCGAGTCTTCGTCCGGCAGCGCGACCAGCACGCACGTCGGCACCGACCGGCTGGCCCGCAACAAGCCCTGTCCGAAGATGCGCCCGAGCAACCGCGTGATGCCGAGCGACAGACCGACACCCGGGTACGACGTCGTACCGTCGCTCGCGAGCGCGTCATAGCGACCGCCGGAGCAGATCGAGCCGATGCTCTCGTGCCCGAGCAGCGTCGTCTCGTAGACAGTTCCGGTGTAGTAGTCGAGGCCGCGCGCGACGGACAAGTCGACGACGAACAACCCGGGTGCGTGCTCGGCCGCTGCGTCGACGACGCGCAGCAGCTCCTCGAGCCCTTCGTTCAGCTCGGGATGACTCACCCCGAGCGCGCGCACCTTGTCGACGAAGGACCCGTCGGACGCAGAGATCTCCGCAAGCGCCAGGCACTGTGCGGCCATCTTGTCGTCACAGCCCGCAGCCGCGAGCTCCTTGGTGACACCGGCCGGCCCGATCTTGGCGAGCTTGTCGACCGCGCGCAGCACCGTCGTCGTGTCCTCGACGCCAAGACCGCGATAGAAACCCTCGGGCACCTTGCGGTTGTTGAGCTTGATCTGCACCTGCGGGATCGGCAGCCGCGACAACGCCTCGGCGATGACGAGCGGCGCCTCGACCTCGTAGTGAAAAGGCAACGTGTCGCGACCGACGATGTCGATGTCGGCTTGCAAGAACTCGCGGTAGCGGCCTTCCTGCGGTCGCTCGCCACGCCACGCCTTCTGGATCTGGTAGCGACGGAACGGGAAGTCGAGCTTGCCCGCGTTCTCCAGCACATAGCGCGCGAACGGCACGGTGAGGTCGAAGTGCAGACCGAGACCGCTGTCGCTGTCGTCGGACTCGGCCTGGAGCCGACGCAGGACGTAGATCTCCTTGTCGGTCTCACCCTTGCGCAACAGCTGGTCGAGCGGCTCGACCGACCGCGTCTCGATCGACGCGAAGCCGTGCAGCTCGAACACCGACCGCACCGTGTCGACGACGTGCTGCTCGACGATGCGCTCGCCCGGCAGCCACTCCGGAAAGCCGGATAGAGGGGTGATCTTGGCCATCAGAGCCCGGTGCGGCCCGGCATGAACGGGTTGCTGATGCGCTCCCGGCCGATGGTGGTTTCGGGGCCGTGCCCAGGGCGTACGACGGTCTCGTCCGGCAGCGCGAGTGCAACCCGCACCAAGGACTCCTGGATCTGCTCGAACGACCCGCCGGGACAGTCGCTGCGGCCGATCGACCCCGCGAACAGCAGGTCACCGGAGAAGTACTGATCGTCGCCGAGGAACGTGATCGAGCCAGGCGTGTGTCCCGGCGTCTCGTCGACCCGCAGCTGCAGCCCGGCGAGGTCGAGCAGCTCGCCGTCCTTGAGCTCGCGGACGTCGTCCGGCTCGGCCCAGTCGAGCCTGCCCAGGATGGGCGTCCCGGGCGGGGCTCCGATGGCACTTGCCGGCTCGACGAGCATCCCCCGGTCCGCCGGGTGCATGAGCGCGGGCACGCCCTTGGCGCCGCAGACCGGTACGACGGACCAGGTGTGGTCGACGTGGCCGTGGGTCAGCAGGACCGCCACCGGGCGGAGCCGGTGCTCCTCCAGAACGGCGTCCAGGGGCCCTTCGGCGTCGTACCCGGGGTCGATGACGACGCATTCCTCGCCCGCGGCCGGCGCGACCACCCAGCAGTTGGTCTGCCAGGGTCCAGCGGGAAACCCGACGACGAGCACGGGCGCCAGACTAATCGGTCACTAGAATCGCTCGGGCAGTACGGCGCGGGGACGGACGCGCCCTCGTCAGTGCCAACCGGCGCGTGGAGCACGACCTCACCGGAGGACAAGGACCTGTGGCCAACAGCCGTCGCCGCGAGCGTGAGCTTGCCCGGCGTCGCTACGAGCGGCGTCGACTTCGCGAACAAGAGCACCGCGCGCGCCGCCGCCGCCGCAACACGATCCTCGGCGCGGGCATCGCGACGCTGGCAGTGATCGGTGGGATCGTCGCGCTGGCGCTGACGTTCACCGGCGGCAGCGACAAGAAGACCCAGGCCGCCGACCAGGTCTCGGCCACGCCGACCCCGACGCCGAGTGCGTCGGCGGCGATCCCGGCCAGCGGCCCCACCAAGTGCGCGCCGATCACCCCCAACCCGCCGGCCAAGCAGGACCCCAAGGTGCCGCCGGTCACGGGCAAGGTGCCGACCAAGCTGGTCACCAAGGACCTCAAGACGGGTCACGGTCCGGCCGTCAAGGCGGGCGACAAGCTGACCGTCAACTACGTCGGCGTCTCCTGCAGCACCGGCAAGGCGTTCGACGCCTCCTACCCACGCGGTCAGGCCTTCCCGTTGACCCTCGGCAAGGGGCAGGTCATCCCGGGCTGGGACCAGGGTCTCGTCGGCATGAAGGCCGGCGGGCAGCGTGAGCTGATCATCCCGGCCAAGCTCGGCTACGGCGCCAGCGGCCAGCCCCCGTCGATTCAGCCCAACGAGACACTCATCTTCGTCGTGGACCTGGTGAAAATCGGATGAGAACACCCCTGGCCCTTGCTGCTCTCGCCGTCGCGCTCACGGCATGCGGCGGATCGTCCAGCGGCGGAAGCGCCGACACGGTCGCGCCCCAGAGCAGCAGCACTGGCAGCAGCACCGCGAGCAGTCCTGCTGCGGCCACCGGCGGCTGCCAGGCAGTGCCCGCCGCCAAGCCGTCGCCGCAGCAGTTCTCGCACGAGCCCAAGGTGACGATCGCGCGGACTGCCTACACCGCAACCATCGACACCAACTGCGGCACGATCGTCGTCAAGCTCGACGGCAAGAACGCGCCGCACACGGTCAACTCGTTCGCGTTCCTCGCGGGCAAGCACTACTTCGACAACACGCCGTGCCATCGACTGACGACGTCGGGCATCTACGTGTTGCAGTGCGGTGACCCGACCGGCACCGGATCGGGTGGCCCCGGCTACACGATCCCGGACGAGAACCTCAAGGGCGCGAAGTATCCAGCGGGCACACTCGCGATGGCCAACACCGGCCAACCGCACAGCGGTGGCAGCCAGTTCTTCTTCTGCTACGCCAACACCCGGCTGCCGCCGCAGTACACGCCGTTCGGCAAGGTGACGAGTGGTCTCGACGTACTCAAGAAGATTGCCGCTGCGGGCACCGACGACTCCAACGGTCCGGGCGACGGCGCACCGAAGCAGCCCGTGGTGATCACGTCGTTCACCGTCACGAAAGGCTGACGGGGACCCACTCGGAGATCGGTGCGGGGCGACCGAACAGGTAGCCCTGCGCGGCGTGCACACCCATGCCCCGCAGCATCGCGGCCTGCTCCTCCGTCTCGACACCCTCGGCGAGGATGCCGATCTCGAGTACGTCGCCCAGGCCGTTGACCGCGGCCGTGATGCCGGCGCTCGCCCGGTCGGTGCAGATCCGCGAGATGTAGGAGCGGTCGATCTTGATGGCGTCGACGGGGAGCTCCTGCAGGTAGGTCAGTCCGGAGTAGCCGGTGCCGAAGTCGTCGAGCGCGATGTGACAACCGAGCGCCTTGATCGCGTCGAGCACCGCACGGTGCCGGCGATCGACGAGATGCTCCTCGGTGATCTCCACCCACAGCTGCGTCACCGGGAAGTCGGCACGCGCCGCCGCTGCCGCGACCTCGGTCACCAGCTCCGGCCGGGACAGCTGGCGCGGTGACAGGTTGACGGACAGGAACGGCGTCTCACCGAGCTGACGTCCCAGCTCGGCGATGTCGCGGCACGCCTGGTTGAACACCCAGCGCGTCACCGGCACGTCGAGATCGCCGTCCGCGATGACGGACAGGAACTCACCCGGCAGCAGCAGGCCGCGCCGGGGGTGCTGCCAGCGCAACAGCGCCTCGTAACCGATGACCTGGTTGCTCGCGAGCTCCACGATCGGTTGGTAGTGCAACCGGAACTCGTTGTTCGCCAGCGCAAGCTCCAGCTGCGCACGCAGCTCGAGCTGGGCCTGCGAGGTCTGGCGCATCTCCTCGTCGAACATCACGTGCCGGCCACGGCCGGCAGCCTTTGCCCGATAGAGCGCCGCGTCCGCCTCGGAGATGACCTGGTCGACCGTTCCCGCACCGTCGGTCAACGTGCAGCCGAGCGAGATCGACGGCAGCAATGTCCGGCAACCGATCTGCAACGGCGTCCGCACGGCGATGCGCAGCCGCTCTGCGATCTCTTCGAGCTCGGTCTGCGTGCAGACGTTCTCGCAGACGACGACGAACTCGTCACCGCCGAGTCGGCCCGCTGAGTCGGAGTCGCGCAGCACACCTTCCAGCGACCGGGCAATGGCGATCAGCAGCTGGTCGCCGGCCGGGTGGCCGTAGTTGTCGTTGACTTCCTTGAAGTGGTCGACGTCGAGAACGATGACGCCGATGCTGCCTGCGCTGCGGCGAGCTCGCGCCATCGCCTGGTCGAGCCGGTCGAAGATGAGTGTCCGGTTGGGCATGGAGGTCAAGGAGTCGTGCAGCGCGTGGTGTCGCAGCTGTTCCTCGGCAACGCGGGCCTCGGTGATGTCCTCGATCGCTGCCAGGACGTTGGCGCCGTCGGCCGCGTCGATGCGGGCCAGATGCAGCCGACCCCAGATCTCCTGGCCGTCAGCGCGCAGGTAGCGCCGCTCGAGCTTGGCTGTTCGTTTCCCCCCGCGGATCTCCCGCGACAGCGCTTCGGTCGCCATCCGCTCCTCGGGGTGTACGAAGTCCACCACCCGGCGCCCGATGAACTCGCTGGCGTCTCGGCCCATGAAGTCGCAGTAGGCACGGTTGACCCGCACGTAGCGACCGTCCGGGTCGAACAAGGCCTTGCCGACCGGCGACTCGTCGAAAAGGCGCGCCAGCAGCATCTCGCTCTCTCGCACCTCCTGGTGCGTGCGGGCCCGCTCGATGGCAAGCGCGGCTTGCACGGCGAACGCTTCCAGCAACGCACGTTGGTCTGCGTCGGGCAGCATGCCGTCGACGGGGTCGTCGACACTCAGGACGCCGACCAGCTCGCCCGCGACGTCGTACATCGGCGCGAACAGCGCGTCCTGCGGATGCCAGCAGCGCTCGTCGACCGGCACCGGCAAGGTCGGCACGTAGATCGACATCCCGTCGGCGGCGTCGGGGATCTCCGTGTTGTGGCTGAGGAACCTCAGGTCGCCCCACGGCGCGGACGCGTCGAGCATCGCCTGCCAGGCGACGCGCGAGGAGTGCGTACCGAGCAGCATCTGGCGGATCTCGTCGCGGCCCGCGACGGCCACGACGTGCAGCTCGCCGTCGGCCGAGACGAGGTTGACGACAGCGGCCCGGAAGCCGAGCGCGTCGACAACCGCAGCGGCGACGGCGTCGAGCGTCGCGTCGAGGGCCAGGCTCACGCCGACCCGGCGCGCAATGCTCGCCAGTCGGCGGGCAGCGCGCGTCGCCGCGTGGTCCTCGGGCCTCACCCTCGAAATATCGACAGGCGAGCCGGGCTAATGCATAAGCAATTGGGACTAGTGCCCCGATTAGTGAACTACGTGCCCGACGTGACCCGATAGGCGTCGTAGACGCCGTCGACGGTTCGCACCAGCCGCAGCAGGTGACCCAGGTGCTTGGGGTCGCCCATCTCGAACATGAACCGCGAGAAGGCCACGCGGTCGCGCGACGTCGTCACCGAGGCCGAAAGGATGTTGACGTGCGCGTCCGACAGAACGCGCGTGACGTCAGAGAGCAACCGGGTGCGGTCGAGCGCCTCGACCTGGATGGCGACCAGGAACACCGACCCGGCCGTCGGCGCCCATTCGACCTCGACCATCCGCTCGCTCTGCTGGGACAGGCTCGCGATGTTGGTGCAGTCGGAGCGGTGGACCGACACGCCGCTCCCCCGGGTGACGAAGCCGACGATCTCGTCGCCCGGGACCGGCGTGCAACAGCGGGCGAGCTTGGCCCAGACGTCCTGAGAACCCCGGACGATGACACCGGGATCGCCTGAGGGTCGCGGTCGTGGCTGCGCGCGGGTGGGTGACGCGGTCTCGGCGAGGTCCTCGACTGCGCCCTCGGGACCGCCGAGTGCCTGGACGAGACGCTGTACGACGGTCTGCGCCGACAGGTGACCCTCGCCGACGGCTGCATAGAGACTGGAGACGTCGGGGTAACGCAGGTCCTTGGCGAGGGTGACGAGCGCGTCGCCGCCGAACAGGCGCTGCAGGGGCAGACCCTGCTTGCGCATCATGCGGCTGATGGACTCCTTGCCCTCTTCGATCGCGTCTTCACGCCGCTCGCGGGCGAACCACTGCCGGATCTTGTTGCGGGCGCGCGGTGACTTGACGAAGCCCATCCAGTCGCGGCTCGGACCCGCTGTCTCCGACTTGGAGGTGAACACCTCGACGACGTCACCGTTGTCGAGTGCGGACTCGAGCGGCACGAG
>JAICMI010000028.1 GCA_025929315.1 Frankiaceae bacterium | reverse complement strand
TGACGTTCAAGGAGTTCGAGCTCCTGAAATATCTCGCGCAGCACCCCGGTCGCGTCTTCACGCGCGCGCAGCTGCTGCAAGAGGTCTGGGGCTATGACTACTTCGGCGGCACGCGGACCGTGGACGTCCACGTCCGGCGGCTGCGCGCAAAGCTCGGCGCGGAGCGCGAGGCGCTCATCGGCACCGTGCGCAACGTCGGCTACAAGTTCGTCGCGCAGCCGGTGACGGCACTGCCGGAGGACACCGCCCTCGAGGTGAACACGACGGAGCCGGCTACGTCATAGTCACCTTGTGACCACGCTGCTGCGCCGGGAGCGCCTCGACCCCGACGAGATCCACGAGGTCACCGGTCTCGTGGACGCGGTCACCGCGCATGACGGTGTCCGGCCGTTGTCGGAGCACGTGATGTTGCACCTGCGATACGGCGGCGACACACCTGCGCGCAACTTCCTGCTCCGGGAGGCGGACGCGACGGTCGGCTACGCGCATCTCGACACGACCGACGCGGTCGAAGGTGCCAGCGCCGAGCTCGCCGTGCATCCCCAGCATCGCGGCCGCGGCAACGGCCGACAGCTGGTCGAGGCGCTCATTGCCGAGATCGGTGACAACCAGCGGCTGCGGTTGTGGTCGCACGGTGCGCACAGCGGTGCCGCACATCTCGCGCGGTCGATGGGGTTCGAACGAGAACGCGTGTTGTGGCAGATGCGAAGGTCTCTCTACTCACCCATCGACGACCCGCGCTGGCCGCCGAAGATCACCATCCGAACGTTTGAAGTGGGGCAGGACGAAGAGGCATGGCTCGAGGTCAACAACCGCGCGTTCGCCGAGCATCCGGATCAAGGCATGTGGACGCTGGACGACCTGCGCATGCGCGAACAGGAACCGTGGTTCGACGCCAACGGCTTCTTTCTGGCGGAGAGTGACGGCAAACTTGTCGGGTTCCACTGGACCAAGGTCCACGGTGCGCAAGGCGTCGATCACGACCACGCGCATGACCACGCGCACGAACCGATCGGTGAGGTCTATGTCGTCGGCGTCGACCCGTCGATGCAGGGCCGGCAGCTGGGCCCCGCGCTGACCCTGCGCGGACTTCAGCACCTGCGGTCCTCGGGCCTGTCCCAGGTGATGCTCTACGTGGACGAGACCAACACCAACGCCATCCGCACCTATGAGCGCCTCGGGTTCGCCAAGTGGGACGTCGACGTCTGCTTCCTGCAGCAATAGCCGGCTCAATACTCTGGACGGCATGAGCGCGCAGGTCTCCCACTCGATCGTGGTCAACGCGGACGCGACCACGGTCTTCGACGTGCTGGCCGATCCGTCACAGCATCCGCTGTTCGACGGATCGGACAGCGTCAAGGCACGGATGGGCGGTCCGCCGCGTCTCTACCTCGGCGCCCAGTTCTCGATGCGCATGCGATGGGGCGCGCCCTACGTCATCAAGAACACAGTCGTCGAGTACGGCGAGGACCGGTGCATCGCGTGGCGGCACTTCGCACGTCACATCTGGCGCTACGAGCTCGTCCCGCAACCGGCGGCGGACACTGCGCGCACCGAGGTGACCGAGACCTTCGACTGGGGCCCGGCGCCACTCGGTCTTGCCTACAGCCGCACCGGGCTCGTCCGGCGTAACGACGAGGCGATCCGGTCAACGCTGCAACGGCTCAAAGTGCTGGTCGAAAGCCGCGTCGTCACGCCGCAGTGACCGTGCCGGCGCCGGCCTTGCTGCTGCCGGCTGCACTGTGGTGACCGGCGGACTCGGCGGGGTGATGGCGGCTGCCTCACAAGGTGCGCACGATGCCGGCGGCTTCGTCATCGGCCTGCTGCCCGGCGACGACGCAGCGGCGGCCAACGACTTCGTCGACCTGCCCATTCCGACCGGTCTCGGCGAAGGCCGCAACCTGCTGATCGTGCGCATGGCACACATAGTCGTTGCCGTCGGCGGCTCATGGGGAACTCTCTCCGAGGTCGCGCTGGCCCGTCGCCGCGGAATACCCGTGGTTTCGCTGCAGGGTTGGCGGATCGACGGACCCGCACCGCACCAAGGCGTCGTCACCGCGGCCGATGCGGCCACTGCGGTGCAGACGGCGGTTGCCTTGCTCAGCGAACGGTAAGTCGCATGTGGCCAGGACACGACTCCTCTGCTACACCTTGTCTCATGGAGTCGCCGCCGCCGCTGGACTACCAGTCTCTGCTGGAGTTCCGGACTGCCTTGCGCCGGTTCCACCACTGGAGCGAGCAGGCGGCCAAAGGGGTCGGTCTCACGCATGCCCAACACCAGCTGATGCTTGCGGTCAAGGGGCATCCGGGTGACGAGGCGCCCACGATCGGCGACGTCGCTGACTATCTCCTCCTGAAGCATCACAGTGCGGTCGAGCTGGTCAACCGCGCACAAGCGGGTGGACTCGTCGAGCGGCAGCGGGACCCGAACGACGGTCGCATCGTCCGCCTTCGCCTGACCCGCAAAGGCGAGTCATGCATCGAGCAGCTGGCAACCCTGCACGTCGCCGAGCTGCATCAGCTCGCGCCACTGCTCCAGCACGTCATCGACGGCCGAGCCACCTTCGACCACGGCCCTTTGGGCTGACCGTCGGCGCCGGAGGCGACGGTGTTGCTGTCTCCGGCCGGGTCACCCGCGGCTCTGGCTTGGCGTCGTAGTCGGCGTCGGCAATGATCCGGGCGATCGACGGCGCATCGAGGTCGTCGCTGTCGGGCAGCTGCGGGACGAAGCCGACGAGCATGCCGTCGCGCAGCACCATGGCCTCGAGTCCGGCGGCCCCGTCGTTGTCCCAGATCGCCTCGCGTCCATCCGGGATCACCACGCGCACACCGACGTTGTAGACGCCGACCCGCCGGTTGACGCTCGCGAAGATGCGTCGCGCGCGCAACAACTCGACGACCTGCTCCGCGGTCACTTCATCCATGTCGTCGCACGCTACCCATCGACGGCCGAGGCACCTGTACGCCGCATTCGCACCGTCAACACGATGACCGCGACGACGAGCAACGCGATGCCCGGTCCCAGCAAGGCCCACTTGATGCCACCTCCGCCGCCGGCCGCTGTTGACTTGAGGCGCACGAGTGCCCAGTCGCCGAGCGTCGGTGCCTGCGCCTGGTAGACGTCGACGGCAACTCGGATCGTGCGCGCGCGCACCCAGCCGGAGGGCGTGAGGTGCTCGAAGACCGGCCCCGGCTGACGCGCGTCGGGTGCGCGCATCTGCAAAGAGGGCTCGCTGGGTCCGGAGCCGGTCACCTGGACCGGCTGCCCACCGTTGCCGACCGCCGCGATCCGGTAGACGTTGGTGACGATCGTCCCGTCCTTGGGCAGCGGAGCCGACGGCGCCAGTGGTTTCACCGTGACGGTGACCGAGGTGGCAGAGGCCGGCAGGTGATAGGCGTTGCCCGGCAGGTAGTAGCTCAGTTGCGGACCGCTTTCGCCGGTGTTGGCGTACTGGCCGTTGGGGTTGGTGCCGTTACGCACGGGCAGGACCGCACGCGCATCACCCGGCGTCTTGGTGGTCTTGGCGCTGGAGGGCGGGTTCACATAGCGGTACGGCTCATCGGGGTTGCCGATGCCGTCGTAGATCGGAATCGTCGCCGGGGCGACGGCCCATGCCAGGACGAGACCGGAAGCCGCGACACCCAGCCAACATCTGCGCTTCCGGGTCGTCACGGTCACAGCAACCACCAGCCGACGAGGTCCGCACCGGCATGCGCAATCGCCGGAGCGGTCCACGTGCCCGACCACAATCGCAGTGCGCCCAGAACGAGGCCGACCGCGAGATCGAGCGGCAGCACGTGCCAGCCATAGAGCGGCACGTGGAGGGCGGCAAAGGCGACGGCAGCGACGATGACGGCGGCGTTGGCTCCGTGTGCGCGTGCGACCGCGTCGTACAGCGCGCCCCGCAGGAACGCCTCCTCAGCAGTGGCCACCGCAACGGTCGCCAGTGCCCACGTCGGATAACCCGTCGCGGTCAGGCGCCCGCCGACACCGTGCGTGACGAGCACGGGCAGCACCAGGACCGCCACCCCGACGAGCCCGGCGACCAAGGCGTTACGCGTCATCGACGTACGGACTCTCGTGACGAGCGCGAGCAGGGCAAGGACCGCCGCGAATGTCAGGCCGGCACGGACCGAACCGGCACCGGCCGGACCCGCGGCCGCGATGCGCACGGCGACCGCGGCGGCAAACGCGCCCAGGAGGAGCAGCGGATCGAGCGCGACATGCCGGCGGACAGATGTGGTGACAGCCGTCATGACTCGGCATCACCTACGTCGGCGTCGATGTCGAGCACTCGACGGTTGCGCTGCGGCAGCCGGTCGACGAGTCGACCGAGCCGTTCGGTGGCTCCCTGCAGCGGGCTCACCGTGGTGTTCAGAGAGGCCACCGCGAGGTTGAGCTGAGCCACGGTGTCGGCAACGCGCTGCAGCGTCTCCCGCGCTTGCACCAGGTCCTCGCTCGACGCGGCCCGAAGCAACCGCCTCAGCTCATCGCCGGTGTCCGCGAGCCGGCGCAGGTCGTCGGTGCTCGCCGACAGTCGTTCGAGCGCCAATGCAATGCGAGGTAGCGCCAGTGCGACCTCCGTGCCGCGGCGCACCGTGCCGATCCCCATCAAGACGCCCGTGCGCAGCAGGCCGATTGCCGGCGTAACAGGTCCCGCAGCCATGACTCGTGAGGGTAACCGCGATGGATGACGACACGCTGAGAGGGCGGTCAGGACCCTTCGGCTGCGTCGCCGTCGACCCGGCGCCGGTCCCCGATCGGGACCCCCAGCGCGGGGTTCTCCCGCTCCTCCTTGACCTTGTGCGGCACTTGGAGGACGCGAAGGACGGTGACGAGGCCGACGCCGCCGACAATGTTGCCGATCGCCGCGAAGCCTGCGGTCTTCGCATAGTCGAGATAGCCGAACGGCGCATGGCTGTGCAGTGCCGCAAACATCAGCAACGAGTTGACGATCGCGTGGTTGAGCTTGCCGCCACCGAGCAGGAATCCGGCGGTCACGGCAGGAACGAGCCGGGTGCCCATGTGCTTGGTGCCGTGCTGCATCCACGTCATCAGCGTGATGACAGCACCACCCAGCACTGCGAGGGAGAACGCGCGCAGGCCATAGCCGAGGTTGACGTAGAACGCACCGGACTTGATCGCGACCGGCTTGAGCTGCGGAAAGCCCTGGATGATGAACCAGGTAAAGATCCAGCCGCCCACGAGGTTGGTGGCCAATGTCCCGACCCACAGCCGCAGCAGCATCCGGAGACGTGCCTGCCGAGCGATGACCGTGGAGACCGGGATGAGGAAGTCCTCGGTGAACAGCTCACTGCGAGCCAGCGTCAGCGCGATGAAGCCGATCGAGAAGGCCAGCCCCGCGAGCAGCGTGTTGCCCGTGGCGTCCTCGACCAACAGCAGGCCGAGCACGCCGGTGCCGACATCGATGCCGCCGACCATGCCGGTCGCGAGCAACGGCCAGGTCCGACGGGACAACCGGCGCCGGCCCTCGTCGATGACGTCGAGGAAGGTCTCCTCGACCTCACGTTCGGCGACGGCCGAGTTTCGCACCGGATCGGTGCCGACGCCGGGCCGGCGGCGGGACGACGGCTCCTCTGCGCTCCTCGATGTGGGCATAGGATCAAGCGTGTCAGACGTGATTGAGGGCATCGGCCGCGCACTCGCCGACGGTTGGTGGATGTTCTGGCAGACCTTGTGGGCTCTGGTCCTCGGGTTCACGCTCTCGGGCGCGGTGCAAGCCTTCGTCTCTCGCGCTCGCATGCAGGAGGCGTTGGGCGACCATCGCCCGCGAACGCTTGTGCGCGCCGGGTTCTTCGGCGCCGTGTCGTCGTCGTGCTCTTACGCCGCGACCGCACTCGCGAAGACGTTGTTCGCGCGCGGCGCCGACTTCACCGCGGCGCAGGCGTTCATGTTCGCCTCGACCAATCTCGTCGTCGAGCTCGGCATCGTGCTCTGGCTGCTCATCGGCTGGCAGTTTGCCGCCGCCGAGTTCGTCGGCGGTGCTCTCATGGTGGTGCTCATCGGACTGGTGCTGCCGCGAGTCGTGCCATCCGTCCTGACCGATGCGCTGCGCAGCCGGTTGGACGCGGGCGCACCCCAGCAGGAGAGCGACGTACGCACCCGTCGTGGCTGGGCCGACGCTGCCGGTTACACCATCAGTGATCTGACGATGCTGCGGCGTGAGCTCGTCATCGGCTTCGTTGTCGCCGGCTTTGCCGACGCTTTGGTGCCGACGTCGTGGTGGCGGTCGCTGTTCGCGACGGGACACGGCGCATGGTCGTCGCTCGAGAACGTGCTGCTGGGGCCGTTCCTCGCCGTCATCAGCTTCGTGTGCTCGATCGGCAACGTTCCGCTGGCGGCGGCGTTGTGGTCCGGGGGCATCAGCTTCGGCGGCGTGATCGCCTTCGTCTTCGCCGACCTGATCACGCTGCCCCTGCTCTTCATCTATGCGAAGTACTACGGAACGCAGGTGACCCTGCGGCTGCTCGCGGTGTTCTGGGCCACGATGTCGTTCGCCGGCCTCGTCACGGAGGGCCTGTTCCATCTCGCCCGGCTGACGCCGACCTCACCCACCGGCGATCACACCGTCGGTATCGACGACTTCGGCTGGAACGCGACGACCGTGCTCGACGTCGTCGCGCTGGTCGGCTTCGCTGCGCTCTATCTGCTCTATCGACGGTCCCGCGGCGAGGCCGGCGGCGACTACGCCAAGGACCCGGTGTGTGGCATGCAGGTCGAGAAGCGTCATCCGGGCGCGGTCCTCGTCACCGAGGAGGCGACGACTTACTTCTGCTCAGACCACTGCAAGCACAAGTTCGTCACAAGTGACAGCGGGTCAGCCCGGGTGCCGGGGTGACGCCGGGCTGCACGTTGTGCGAGTGGGTGTTGGGCTGAGCTCCGCCGCCGTTTCCGACACCCGAGCCCTTGTTCGACGCGCACCGCCCTGCTCCTGACGTCTGCACAGGGATTGCTTTCGTCAGGTCGCGGTGCGCCTGACCGTGATGGCGCTTGGTGGCCGCGTTGTGCCGGCCCTGGTTCGACGTTGCTGCCGCGTTGCCGTGCGAGGACTGCGGACCGCGCGCGCGAGTCGACGCCTGCCCTTGATGTTTGCCGGTGCTGCGATGCGTCGCGCTCTTGCCGTGGGTTGGGTGCGAGGTGGGTCCGGCGACGGTCTGCGGAGCTGACTGCCGACCGGTGAGCGCAAGGACAGCTGCCAGCGGATCGACGGGCGCAGTGCTCTGTTGCACGACCGGCGCAGGCTTGTGGTGTGCAATCTCGTGCACGTGCACGTGCGCTGCGGTCGGCACGGTGCTGATCGCCACGACGCCGATGGCACCTCCTGCGCCTGCAGCAGCCTGCTGACCGCCCTGGATGAGGGCTGCCGACAACCTGGGCATGCTCGCCAACAACGGCACCTGGGTGAACCAGGCGATCGCGCCCATGGCCTTGCGAAGCCGGCCAAGCGAGATGTTGAGCAGCGCGCGCACGACCTGCGGATCGAAGTGCGTGCCCGCGCATGACGCCAGCTCTTCCCTAGCGGCCGCGGCGCTCATCGGCTTGCTGTAGGGACGGGGTGACGTCATCACCTCGAACGCATCAGCCACACCCACGATCCGTGCACCGAGTGAGATGTCCGTGCCGGACAGGCCGCGCGGATAGCCCGTGCCGTCCCAGTGCTCGTGATGTTCAGCGATGGCGAGGGACCACGGTCCGAGCCAGTCAGCGAGTGGGGCAGCGATCTCCGCGCCGCGCTCAGGATGCGCACGCAGCTCTTCCCACTCACGCGGCGTCGGCTCGCCCGGCTTGTTGAGCAGTCGGCGCGACACCTTCAGCTTGCCGATGTCATGGATCAGGGCGGCCCACCGCAGCCGGTCGCGGTCCGACTCGGGCAGGCCGAGCTCCTCCGCGAGCAAGTCGTTGTAGGCACGGACACGCTCACAGTGCCCTCTGGTACGACGGTCGTGCGCCGCCAGGATTGCGAGCAAGCTGATGATGTGCGCGGCTGCATCGGCCGGCGCCGTTGTCGCTTCCGTCGTGTGCTCCCGCGCCATCTGCTCACGCACCCGCCGCGTGCTCCACGACCGCGCCGCGACGCGGAACCGCTTCGGTGCCTGGTCGGGGAACACGAGCGACAGTCGAAGCAGCAGAGCCAGCGGCAGCAGCCGCCGTGCCATGCGGTCGACGGCATACAGCGTGACGGTCGAGCACACCAGCACGACGGCCCACCAGCCGAGTGCGGTGCTCAGCCGGTGCGCGTGCGGCAGTGCCGCGCTGATGAGTGCGGCGCAACCGACCGACGCGGCGACGGGTATCGCCAGGACGAGAACCTGCACGGCGCGCGCCGCTGCCGGCCGCGCTTTCCACCGAGGCTCCGGTGAGGCAGCGGGTCCGGGTTCGACATCCTCCTGCAGACCCGGCCGGGCCCGCGTCGCGTCGCTCGACCGTGCGGATGGCATGGCCGGCCCTCCCCCGACAACTGCTGCCTTGGCCGTAGCGTGCACTCACTAAGTGCAACTAGTCAATCACTCCCTGTCACAAACCGGGCGAGCTGGGGCGCATCGGACGCCAGGACGGGCGTTGCAGGCCCGGACCATGCCGAACGGGCCATGCCCGCATGGTCTGCCGCGCCAGTGCGGCGAGACCGACAACGCGTGTACGCCGTCGTACATTAGGCCGATGGCGGCACCGCGGCCTTCGCGCCTCCCCCGCGGCCGCAGCGCCCTGCCGCCCGAGCAGGTGGGTCGCGCGCAACGGGAGCGGATCCTGCGGGCAGTCACGACGGAGGTGGCGCGGCGCGGCTACGCCGAGGTGACCGTTGCCGACATCGTCGCGGTCGCGCGGGTCTCCCGCTCCTCCTTCTATGCGCAGTTCACGGACAGGGAGGACTGCCTGCTCGCCGCCGCCGACGACGGACGTCGGTTGATGTTCGCGCGCATGAGCGCGGCCGTCGACGAACAGCCGGCGGATGTGGACGAGCTGGCGCTGTTGCGAGCGGGCTTGCGAGCTCATCTCGGATTCCTTAGGGACGACCCCGCCTTCGCGGTGTTGTTCTACCTGGAGCTGCCGTCCGTCGGGCGGCGTGGCGTCGATCGCGTGGCGGAGGCACGACGCAAGCTCGCGGCGCGGACGTCGGTGTGGCACGCGCGTGCACGGACGCGCCATCCGAACTGGCCGCAGGTGCCGGACGCGGTCTACCGGGCGTTGACCGGCGCGACCGAGGAGCTGATCTGCGAACGCGTGCGAACCGATGCAATCGCAGAACTAGCTGCGCTCGAGGACGTGCTCGTCGACCTGCACGTCCGGCTGCTCACCGCTGCTTGAGACCTGCCGCCCAGCTGGGCTGCGGATCGGCAAAGACGTCGGGCAGGTCAGCGCTGACCCGTCCCGGGAACTCGGCCGCGCGTTTGTCGAGGAACGCGGTGATGCCTTCCCGTGCATCGGCGGCTTGACCGGT
This sequence comes from Frankiaceae bacterium, assembly GCA_025929315.1. Lineage (GTDB taxonomy): Bacteria > Actinomycetota > Actinomycetes > JAFAQI01 > JAFAQI01 > DATBDO01. The sequence goes on along the minus strand of JAICMI010000028.1, from coordinate 15,458 downwards.
CAGATGCATCGCGCGCGAGTCGGCCACGTGTGACTCGTAGGGAGAGTCGAATGCCAACCCCCGCCACATGAGCTGTCGCGCGAGAGCGACGCTCACGGGTGCCGCGTTGCGGACGATGTCGCGCGCAAGCTCGGCCGCGACCGCGACAACCTGGTCAGCGGGATGAACGCTGCGTACCAGGCCTCCGGACAAGGCTTCATCCGCGGTGAAGACGCGCCCGGTGAGCAGCCACTCGGCTGCTTGGCTCGGGCCGACGAGGCGTGGCAGGAACCACGAAGACGCTGCTTCGGGTACGACGCCCCGACGCGCAAACACGAATCCGATCTTTGCGTTGTCGGCCGCGATGCGAATGTCCATCGGCAACGTCATCGTGATGCCGACGCCGACCGCGGGGCCGTTGATCGCAGCGATGACGGGCTTGCGCATCTCGTAGACGCGCAGGCTCACCTGACCTCCGCCGTCGCGCGGAGCCTCGGCCGCCGTTCCGCCGCGTCGCTTGTAGTCGAACGTGTCGCCACCGGCGGACAGGTCGGCGCCCGCGCAGAACGCACGCCCGGCACCCGTCACGATCAGCGCGCGAACCTCGTCGTCGTTGTCAGCCGCGTCAAGGGCGTCGAGCATCTCGTGCTTCATGACCGGTGTGAACGCGTTGAGCGCATCCGGTCGATGCAGGGTGATGGTGGCGACATGGTCGTCGACGTCGTACCGGATCTCGGCGTAGTCGGGCATGCCGGTCAGTGTGCCGTAGGCACCGACAGATCTCCCGTTCGCTCGAGCTTGTGCCAGCGGAGCCTCGACCCGCTGACGGCGGCCACCAGCGACTGGATGACAACGAGATACATGAGCTGCCGATAGATGAACTGCTGCAAGGGAAGTGACCACAAGGGTCGCATGCGCTCACCGTCCAGCCGCAGGGCATAAGCAGACGTCAACACCTGGAGCAGCAGAAAACCCAACCAGTAGCCCAGCACCCGCCAGGGGCTCAGGAAGACCAGGCCGTAGAGCGCGAAGACATCCACCACGGGTGCGAGCAAAGGCAACAGCACCTGGAACGACAGGAGATAAGGAAGCCCGACGCGGCCGAGCCGACGGCCCGGACCCTTGTCCAGCACGGCGCGGCGATGTTTCCAGGCCGACTGCAAGGTGCCGTAACACCAGCGATAACGCTGTCGCCAGAGGGCGGACAGGCTCGCCGGTGCCTCGGTCCAGGCAAGCGCGCGGTGTTCGTAGACGACGCGGTAGCCGGCGCGGTTGACGGCCATGGTCAGGTCGGTGTCCTCGGCAAGAGTGTCGGTGCTCACACCACCGACAGCGGTCAATGCTTCCCGACTGAAGGCACCGATCGCCCCTGGAACGGTCGGCATGCACATCAACAGGTCATACATCCGGCGGTCGAGGTTGAAGCCCACGACATATTCGAGGTGCTGCCATCGCCCCAACAGGCCCCGCCGGTTGCCGACCTTGGTGTTGCCGCTGACCGCGCCGACCCGGCCGTCCTGGAAGGGCTGCACCAACCATCCGACCGTGTCGGCTTGAAACACCGTGTCGCCGTCGACCATGACGAGGATGTCGTTGCGGGCGGTCGCGATGCCGGTGTTGAGGGCGACCGCCTTGCCCTGGTTGGGCTGGCGGACGACGCGCACGTTGGTCAGGGCAAGCGCCTCGACGATGTCCGCGGTTCCGTCGTCGGATCCGTCGTCCACGACGATGATCTCAACGTCCGGGTAGTCGGATGCAGCCAGCGAGCGAACCGCGGCTTCGATGCCGACGGCCTCGTTGTAGGCCGGAACGATGATCGAGACGGGCGGCATCGCAGATGCCTCGGGAATGCGAGTCCACGTCACGCGAGCATGGTGTCGCGCCATCAGCACGAGAACGATCGAGCGCAGCACGGCAAGGACGCCGAGAGGCACGAGCAGCCACAGCAACACATCCGTGACGAGGCGACTCAACCAGAGGAGCCAGATGAAGACCAAGCCCTGGATGTGGCCCAGCGTTGACACCCGCTGATCGGCCGCGCCGGGCGGCAGGCCCAACGCGCCGGTCACCGTCGTAAAGGTGTAGCCCCGGCCCCGCAGGTCGTCGATCAGCCGCGGCAACGCCTCAACCGTCTGGCTGCGGTCACCGCCCGCGTCGTGCATGAGGATGATCGCGCCGTCGCCCTTGGGAGGCGTGGCGTTGGCGAGGATCTCGATCCACCCCGGCCGACGCCAGTCCTCGCTGTCACGGTCGGCGAGGACGACGAGATAGCCATCACTGGCCGCGCGTTCGATCGCGGTCCGGTCGCGGCTGTCCAGGGCGCGCGGCGTGGATGAATATGGCGGCCGCAGCAAGACACTCGTACGCCCGGTCGCGCCGGCCAAGGTGAGCTGCGTAAGCGAGAGCTCGAGGTTGCGCCGCCACCCCGGCATGCCGGTCAAGGAGTTGTGCGCGAACGTGTGGCTGCCGACCTCGTTGCCCTGGGCGAGCTCGCGGCGCACCAGACCCGGATAGTGGGCGACACGAGTCCCGACGTCGAAGAACGTCGCCGGCACGTTCTCCCGCTGAAGCACGGCAAGCACTTGGGGCGTCCACCGCGGGTCGGGTCCGTCGTCGAAGGTCAGGACGACTGTCCGTGGTGGCAGCGCGCGGGACGCCAGGTCATTGCCGTCGCTGTAGATGATCGGCCCGCCGCCGGGGATTGTCGCCGCCGCGCTCGTGCTGAGTGTCGGGCCGGTCCCGGAGCCGCCGATCTGATGGCCGGCATATCCCTGCAGCACAAGGGAGGTCGCGAGCGCCAGAAGGACGACCGCGAGCAGCACCCAGTGCCCGGCTGGCCGACGGCGGGCGGCGCCACTCGGAAGGCTCATCGGCGCGGGGAGTGCGTTGGTCGCGCGGTCGGTCGGCCGCTGCGCCGGGGGGACGCAGAAGGGTGGGCGGTCGGCGAGCCGCGCGAAGTGGGTCGCGTCGAGGGCGTCGCTGACGGCGCGCTTGTCCGGCCCACAGTTCGAACGGGGGTCGGGCGTGCGGTCGGCCGCCGCGACGGGCGCGGTGTCGGCGTGAGGGCTGGAGTCGCGCGTGGTGTGGCTACCGGCGCCGTGGCCGCCGGCGTGGGGGTGGTTGTGGTGACCACCTGCGCGGGCCGCTGCTTGCCATGACCGGTGACGGGGATGTCGGGCGCCGAGGGGTTGGGCAACAAGCGCCCAACGCCCGGGATTGACAGCGGCAGCACACCGGGCGCCGACGTGATGCTGATGACGAACAGCGCGAGATAAACGGTCGCCAGACCGCCCACAAGCCATCCGGTCAGACGCAGCCAGCGACGCCGTCGGCCGCTGTCGTCGACAAAGATGGGGAACGGAGCCGCGTCCGGGGCTTGGTCCGGCTCAACCGTCATGGCATCAGTGTGCAGCCGCCCAGCTTTCGCCGAGGCTGACGTCAGCGACGAACCGAACGCCGCTGCCCGCAGCCCACCAGTGCGCGGTCGCGTCCAGCGCACGTCGTACCAGAGCCACGACGTTGTCTGCCTCGTCGACCGGCACGTGCAGCAACAGCTCGTCGTGCAGGCACAAAACGATGCGACATGGGCCGCCTGTCGCGGCGAGGCCGGCGCGGACCGTGCCGGCCCATGCCTTGAACAACTCGGCCGCCGCACCTTGCACCATCGCGTTGCGGGCGAACCGGCCCCAGGCCGACGGCGGGAAACGCTCGTCGCCGGCAGGTCGGGCGAGACCTAGCAACCGACCGCCGTACGTGCGGATGTCGACCCCGTCACGGCCGGCCTGCTCGGCATCGCGCAAGTAGGTCATCGCGCGCCCATAAGTGCGGTCCATCTCACGCAGTGCGGCGCCTGCCGTGCCGGAGGTCTGTCCATACATAGCGGCGAGAACGGCGACCTTGGCGGTGGGCCGGTCACAGCCGAGTGCGCTGGCGACCGGCGCATACATGTCGTCTGCGCGCGCGGCTTCGGCCAGGGCGGTGTCTCCCGAGACGACGGCAAGGACACGCGGCTCCACCTGACCGAGGTCGGCGCGAACGAACACGTGACCTTCGTCGGCACGCACTGCGGAGCGAAGCTCCGTCGGCAGGTTGTGCAGCCCGGCACTGGCCGCCATCCGCCCGGCACCTTCGGCTGCGCTCCACGTGCCGCGCAACCGGCCGTCGGAGCCGACCTGGTTGTCGAGCCATGACCAGCCATATGTCGTCGCAAGCCGCTCCGCCTTGCGCCAGGCGAGCAACGCGGCGACCGGCGGCAAGGACGCGGCATGCGGTTCCAGCCGCCATGACCTGGTGTCGGGGACGTCGAGTCCGATCCGCAGAAGCAGCTCGCGCACTTGCGCGGGGTTGCGCAGGTCGGCCGATGCTCCCGCGAAGTGGCGCAGCACCTGCTCGTCACGCGCCCGCCGTTGCGCCGCGGCGTGCCCGTCGTCAACCGGCCGGGGGCCGATGACACCCGCGAGGAGGGCAGTCATTGCGTCGCGGTCCAGCGGTAGGCCGTCGTGCTCCAGCTCGACGGCGATCAGGGCCGCGAGCGACTCGGCGTGGGCAGTCAGCAGTGGCAGCGAGGGGCTTCGTGGCTGCAGGCGAGGATCAGGTAGGTCGAGAACACGCTGTCGCTGCACGTCGTATGACTCGAGGGCCAGCTCCGCCCAGCGCCGGACACCTTCCGGGGTCTCGGACCAGCAACCGCGCTGCCAGTCGGGGCTGAGCTGACCGTCCGGGCCGATGGCACCGTCATCGACAGCACCAACATCGAGCAGCGTCGGCTCCGGCGACAGGGTGACGGGCTCGGGCAGGTCGTGCACCGCGGCCCAGATCGCGGCAGGGGCGTCATGCGATCGGCCGGTGAGCAAGCGGTGCACGGCCGCGAGGTCCCAGCACGACGCGAGTCGCCGCCCGGAGCGCACCAACGGCAACGCCGTCTCCCGAGCTGACCACCACACCCAGCGCGGCTTGTCCTCCGCGACAGCGTCCATCGTCGGGAACAAATCGGCGATGTCGATGCTCGTCGAGCGATCCGGCCACGCGAGTCCGATCCATCGACTGCCGATGGCAATCGCTGTTGGCTCGCCTGCCATCAGCGCCCTGGAAGTGGGACGAGCTTCGGAACCTGCGCCTGGTAGTCGGCGTAGTCCGGTCGGCGTTGCAGCGAACGGGTCTCCATCATCGGGATGCTCACGGTCTCGAACAGCAGCACCATGGCTGCCGGGCCGGCAATCGTCCACCACCAGTGGGGATCGGCCGCGAGCCCGAACAGGAACAGACCGCACCAGAAGCTGATCTCGCCGAGGTAGTTGGGGTGCCTCGACCGTGACCACAGCCCGATGTTGATGGTGCGACCGTGATTGTCGGGGCTGCGCGCGAAGGCACGCATCTGGTTGTCGGCGATGGTCTCAACCGCAATGGCGGCCGCAGTGATCGCGAGCGCAATGACATCGAGCACGTTGAAGGAATGCCGCGGTGCACCGAGCGCGGGCCACAACGGCAACAGGCCGACGAACACGAACAGCGTCGGCACGAGCTGGATGCCGACGAAGCTGACCAACCACCACGGCAGCCGACCGTGCGTGTCGTTGCGCATCATGACGTAACGCCAGTCCTCCTGAGTCAGTCCATGCCAGCCGATCGCCCAGTTGCCGGTGAGCCGGATCGCCCAGATGAGGACGAGTGCGATCACCACGACCTGCCGGGCGGAGACCCCGGTCGTGAGGTCGGCGGGTGACACTGCCGCCCAAGCGACCGCGACGACCGGCGGGGCGACGCTCCAATACGGGTCATAGAGACTCGAGTTGGCCAGCACCATGGACAGAGCAAAAACGACCACGGTCGCCACGAGATCCGCGACAAGAGCGACCGTGATCGGATGGTGGTGTCGCAGGATCACTGCGGTGATGAGCGCCGCGGCACCACCGGCGACATAGCAGGCGGTCACGACCGCAAAAGCGGACAATCGCGATAACCCCGCGAACGAGCGGCCGGTGGGATAAGGAGTCGTCACCGCCGCAACCTATCGAGCGAAGCCGTGTCGGAGCCGTTCGGCAGACTGCTGTCGTGACCAGCGGAGGGGAGCACGACTTCGACTTCATCTACGGGCGGTGGAACGTCCACAACCGCAAGATGCGCGACAACAGCGACCCGGGCTGTGACGAGTGGATCGAGTTCCAGGGAACAGAGGAAGCGCTCCCGGTGCTCGATGGCGCCGGCCACATCGACCAGATCCACTTCCTCGATCCGCCGGACGGTCCGCCGTTCGTCGGCATGACGCTGCGGCTTTACGACCCCATCAGCGACACATGGCGGATCTGGTGGAGCTCGACGCGGGCGCCGGGTCGACTCGACCCGCCGATGTCCGGCGGGTTCGAGGACGGGCACGGCGTCTTTTTCGGCGAGGACGTCGTCAACGGCCGCGCCATCCGCTTGCGCTTCGACTGGTACGCCGACACCGACACACCCAGGTGGGAACAGCGGTTCTCGTTCGACAGAGGTGAGACGTGGATCCTCAACTGGGTTATGCGCCTGACGCGCCGCTAGCCCGAATGGTCCGTGATCGACGGCGGTGCCGCGGCCGGGGTCGTCGCCCAGTCTGTGGCAGCGGGGCTCGTGGTGAACGACAGAGTCTTGCCGCCACTCACTTCGGCGGTCATCAGCCACGGTCTGGCCAGGGGTTTGCCACCGATCGTGGCGGCCGCAACGTACTCGGCGGTCGGCCCGGCGCCGGGCGCGTTGATGGTGAGCGCCGGTGCGTGTCCGACGCCGCGGACGACGACCGAGGAGAACATCGGGGTGGAGAGCTCCCAAGCGTCCACGCCTGGTTGGGCTTGGTAGAGCCCGAGGGCGGACAGCACGTAGGCGGCCGACATCGTGCCGGCGTCGTCGTTGCCGGGCAGGCCGTACGGCGTGGTGTTGAACACCTGCGCCCCCGCGTGCACGATCTGCGCCGTCTTAGCCGGCTGTCCGAGCCAGTCGTAGAGCCACGGCGACTGCAGGTCTGTTTCGTTGGCCGGCGTGTATTGGTTGCCCGCGTAGTAGACACCGAACAAGCTCGCCTGCGTCTGTGCCTCCGGTACGACGGGAGCCAGCTCGTTCTCTCCTGCTGATGAGAAGAACTCGTCAAGTCGCTGCGTCATCGCGTCGCTGCCGAGCGCGTCGCGCAGACCCGCAACGTCCTGCGGCACGAGCCAGAGGTATTGCCAGCCGGTGCCCTCTTGCCAACCGTCGGAGAAGATCGGGTTCCACAGTTTGGTCACACCGGCATCCGTCGGCGTCGCCCACGAGCCGTCACTCATACGCGGGCGCAGGAAGTGGTCGTCCGGTGCGAGGAGGTTGCGCCAGGACTCGGCGCGCGCGGTGAACTCGACGACGTCCTGCTCGGTGCCGTAGCGGTGGGCGAGTGCGAGCACGGCCGCGTCGTCGATTGCGTACTCCAGCGTCACTGCCGCGCCGCGGTCGCTGACGTCGTACGGGATGTAGCCCTTGCTGAGATAGACGCCGAGGTCGTCGCGTGGCCCGGCTGCGGTCTCGGCCTGGTGCAGCATCGCCGCATAAGCCCGCTTGGCGTCGGCGCCGGTCAGCGCACCGTCGGTCACCAGCGTCGCCAGCGTCGGCGTGCCGGAGTCGCCACCCATGATGCTGTAGTCGCGGTTGCCGCGAACCCACTTCGGGATCACGCCGCCGTTCTGGTCGGTGTCATCGAGCAGTGAGATGCCGACGTCGTGCGCCACGTCGGGTGCGGCGAGTGTCAGCAACGGCGTCTGCGTCCGGTAGGTGTCCCACAGCGACAGGTCGGTGTAGTGATGCGTGTGTGTCGGCACTTGACGGGTCACGCCGTCAAAGCCGAGATAGCGGCCGTCGGCGTCGTCGAACGTCGTCGGCATCAGCAGCGCGTGGTAGAGGTTCGTGTAGAACGTCGCACGCTGCTCGGCGAAGCCGCCCTGCACGTCGATCGCGTGCAACCGGTCGTTCCATGCGCTCTGGGCCTGTTGCCGCACCTTGTCGAATGACGTGCCGTCAGGCGCTTCCGCTTGAAGGTTGCCCAGGGCGCCGGCGGCATCGACGTAGGACAGACCGACGCGCACTCCGACGACGCGATCGCTCGTGGTGTCGAAGCGCACCCATCCGCCTGCACCCGCACCATGGTCGGCCCACACGCCACTGCTCGAGAACGACCGGTCGAACCGCGCAGCGAACCACATAGTGATGCCGCCGCTGCCCGGCACGTCAACGGACCCGGTCACGGTCCGGTCGTCTGCGAGATGGAACGTGCCCGTCTTGACCCCGTCGTTGTCGCGGCTGACGTCGAACAGCAGGTTGGCTTGCTGCGTCGCGGGGAACGTGTAGCGCTCGACGGCGACACGCGAGGTCGCCGTCAGCTCGGCACGGGTCTGGTACGACGAGAGCGTCGTGGCGTAGTAGCCGGGCTGCGCGATCTCATCCGCATGCGAAAACGTTGACGCGTAGTTGGCCGGGTCGCTGCTCGTCGTGTCGCCCGTGGTCGGCATCATCGGCAGCTCGCCGCCGATGTGGATGCCGGCGCCGCTGAAGTGGGTCAGCGCGAAGCCACGGATCTGCGGGTCCTGGTAGGCGTAGCCGACGTAGTTGACCGGGTCGTCCCCCGCCGGCGTCGTCGTGATGGCCCCGGGCGTCACCATGCCGAACGGCACCCCGGCACCGACCGTGACGAACCCGGGACCGAGGGAGCCGGCCAGCGGGTTGACCAGCGCGGTCAGGTCCCCGTCCGCCGCTCCCGACGCCAGCGCCGGCAGGCCGCCGGCAACAGCCAGTGCAGCCGTGACCAGGGCGAGGCGCCGACGCATGAATCACAGTTCGCCTCCGACGACCCCGGCTCCTGCCTCCTAGGACGGCAGCTCGTGCAGCCGGCGCAGCAGGAAATCACGCTCGACCTCGTTCTCGGTGAGCAGCAGTGCTTCTTCGTAGGACGTCCGCGCCTCGTCGAAGCGACCAAGCCGGCGCAGGAAGTCCGCGCGCGCCGCCGCGGTGTAGGAGTAGCTCGCGAGCTGCGGCTCGTCGCGCAACGCGTCGACCGCAGCAAGGCCGGCCTCGGAACCGTGGGCCATCCCGACCGCGACGGCGCGATTCAGAGACACCACCGGCGACGGCCACACGCCGGCGAGAACGTCGTACAGAGCGAGGACCTCGCGCCAGTCGGTGTCCTCCCAGCGTGGTGTCTCGGCGTGCACCGCGGCGATCGCCGCCTGAAGGGCGAACCGGCCGGGCGGACGGCGACGCAGCGCCTCGCGGACGAGCGCGACCCCTTCGGCGATGGAGGCGCGGTCCCAACGCGAGCGGTCCTGCTCCTCGAGGAGCAGCAGCCGACCGTCGGTGGCGACGCGGGTGGCTCGCCGCGCATCGGTGAGCAGCATCAGCGCGAGCAGGCCCGCTACGTCGGCGTCATCGGGCAACAGCGCGCGCAGCATGCGGCCGAGATCCAGCGCGCGCTCGACGAGATCGCGTCGTACCAGGTCCGAACCTTCCGGCGCGGCATGGCCTGTGGTGAAGAGCAGATGGACCACCGTCAGCACCGCGTCCACTCGCTCAGGAAGCTCGTCAGCGGGAGGCACTCGATAAGGGATACGAGCGGTCGCAATCTTTTTCTTCGCGCGCGTGATGCGCGCCGCCATCGTCGACTCGCTCACCAGAAAGGCGTGCGCGACCTCCGCGGTCGTCAGCCCGCACAGGAGTCGCAACGTCAGTGCGATCTGCGCTTCGGGCGCCAACGCCGGGTGGCAACACGTGCAGATCAGCCTCAGCCGGTCGTCGGGAATTTCGCCGTCGTCGGGGATGTCCGGCTCGGGTTCGACGCCTTCGTCGATGAGCAGCGGGAGTGATCGCCGCAGTGCGCTGTCGCGCCGCAGCAGATCCAAGGCGCGGCGACGCGCCACTGTCGTCAACCATGCGCCCGGTCGGTTTGGGACCCCGTCCGTCGCCCAGGATGTGAGTGCCCGCGCATACGCGTCCTGGACGCACTCCTCCGCGAGGTCCAGGTCGCGCGACACGCGCACCGTCGCGGCGAGCACAAAGGCCCACTCGCGTCGGTGCGCGTCCGCGACGGCCGCAGCGATTGCGGCCGGTGTCGTCGTGCTCAGTCGAAGACCATCCCGGGCCGCACCTCGAGACCGCCGTGCGGGTGCGGCACCTGCTTGGCGATCGCGATCGCCTCGTCAAGGTCCTTCGCCTCGACCAGGTAGTAGCCGCCGAGGGCTTCCTTGGTTTCGGCGAACGGGCCGTCCGTCACCACGTCGCCGCGGATGGTCGTTGCAGTGCCGGTCGCCTGCAACGCGTTGCCGCCCCGAAGAGCCTGCGCGTTGTTCTCCCCGAACTTGTTGTGACCTTGCATCAGCTGGTCCCTCAGCTCCTGGCCGCCGTCGGCATGCTTCTGCTCGTCGCCGTAGATGAGGATCAGGTATTCCGCCATGGCCTCGTCCTTCCATGAAGGCCCGCCGTTCGGGCCCGTCATCTCCTACGACGAACGACGTCGCCCCAGATCGACAGCATGGCGGATCAGGCGGCGAAGGGGGTGTGTTCGCGGGGCACGGTCTCGTCCGCCGTGGGCGGTAGGGGCGGAGTGCCGGTGCCGAACGGGCGGCCCATGAGGATCTCGCGATCGTGTGCCGTCAGCCAGCCACTGACGTCCGGCCCGACCGGGACGATGCCGGTGGGGTTGATGTCCTTGTGCACGCAGTAGTAGTGCCGCTTGATGTGGTCGAAGTCGATCGTGTCGCCGAACCCGGGAGTCTGGAACAGGTCACGCGCATAGGCCCACAGCACCGGTATCTCGCTGAGCTTCTGCCGGTTGCACTTGAAGTGACCGTGGTAGACCGCGTCGAACCGCGCCAGCGTGGTGAACAGCCGCACGTCCGCTTCGGTGATCGAGTCGCCGACGAGGTAGCGCTGGTTGGCGAGCCGGTCGGACAGCCAGTCGAGCCGAGCGAAAAGGGCGTTGTACGCCGCTTCGTACGCCGACTGTGAACCGGCGAAGCCGGCTTGGTAGACGCCGTTGTTGACGTCCCGATAGACGACGTCCATGACCTCGTCGATCTCAGCGCGTTTGGCTTCGGGATAGAGGTCGGGCGCGCCGGCACGATGGTGCTCTGTCCACTCGGTGGTCAGGTCGAGGGTGATCTGGTGCGGGTCGTTGGTGACGACCTGTCCGGTCTCGATGTCCACGATCGCCGGCACGGTAACCCCTTTGTCATAGTCGGGGTCTCGGCGCAGATAGGCCTCTCGCAGCTCGTGGATTCCGAGGACGGGGTCACGACCGCCAGGGTTCAGATCGCCGTCCTCAGGGTCGAAAATCCAGCTCTCCTCGCCATGTGTCGGGCTCGCGACGGCCATGGAGAGCACGTCCTCCAGGCCGAGCAGCCGCCGGACGATAATCGAACGGTTGGCCCACGGGCAGGCCCGGCTCACCACGAGGCGATATCGACCTGGCTCGACCGGCCACCCGTCGCGGCCGTCCGCCGTGATCCGGGTGGAGAGGTAGCGCGTGTCACGGTCGTAGTCGCCCTTGCTCACGTAATTGCCCATGCAACGGGTATGCCCCCTGCATCCTTGGGTAGCCCGACTTCAAGGTCATCAACGCTCAACCCAGCGGAGCGACATGCGGCTCGACGGACGACGAAGGCTGGCTGCTCTCGTCAGCGCCGGCACGCTCGGCCTGGGCGGCGCGGCCGCGGCCGTCGTCCTGTCCGGTTCGAGCGCCAGCTCCGCGGTTCGGCCCGCTGCTTCTCCGTCGCCGTCGGCAAGCACCCCCCTCCAGCCGTCCATGGCGGAGTTCGACGACTTCCTCGCCGTCCAGAAGAAGCAGGCCGCATCGGCGCCGATCCACAAGCTCCCCCATGTGCGGCTGGCGACGGTCAGCGTCGCCGGGATTCCGCCCGTGCCGTTGACGGCCTATCGCCATGCCGCGCACGCCGAAGCGGCCCTTCAGCCCAGCTGCCACGTGCCGTGGTGGCTGCTCGCCGGGATCGGCTTCGTGGAGTCCGGGCACGCGCACTCGGGTGGCTCGACCCACGCCGGCTGGAGAGGCGTCGCAAGGCCACCGATCCTCGGACCGGTGCTCGACGGCAGCCACGGGTTCAAGGCGATCCGCGACACCGACAACGGCGTCCTCGACGGCGACCGCCGCTGGGACCGGGCGGTCGGACCGATGCAGTTCCTGCCCTCGACCTGGCGCAGCTGGGCCCCGCCCGGACGCTTCGACGGCCACGCCAACCCGCAGAACATCTTCGCGGCCGCCAAGGCGACCGCCGGTTACCTGTGCGCCGGTGGCTCCGACCTGTCCCAACGGCATCCACTGGCGCTGGCTGTCTACAGCTACAACCACTCGTTCAACTACGTGCGCCTGGTGCTGTCCGTCGGCGCCCGCTACGCGGGCATGTCGCCGGACCAGCTCGGCGTCAACCTGCTCCCCAAGGACCAGCCGGCCAAGCAGCACAAGAAGCACGCCAAGAAGGCGCACCGGCACCGCCATCACGGCACGACCCGCGGCAGCCACCGCGCGGCGACGACGACGGCATCCGCGTCGCCGGAGCCGAGTGCATCCCCGACTCCCTCGCCCTCGTCGTCGCCGAGCCCGAGCTCACGCCCGGTGCCGAACCCGTTGCCGACATTGAGCCCGATCTTCGGCGGTCACTAGAGCTCAGGCCGCTAGCAGCGCGGGACGCCGGCAGTGAAGCCGAGCCCGCCGGTCGTCGTCGTGTAGAGGTCGAAAACGTAGCCGCCGTCACTCAGCTGGTCCCACACGTCGTCGCCGTAGATTTCCTGGCCCGTCGTCTGACATGTGATGTCGAGGGCGTCGCCATAGGCGTAGGAGTTGGTGACCGCGCCGCTCGTCGACGGCGATGCGCGCTCCTTCAGCGCGAGGAAGGAGCCCGACGCCTGGTCGTAAGGAGTGGAGGCACGATAGGTCCCTCCGGTCGGCAGCTCGAGCGGCTTGACGACGTCTGCCTGCACCGTGTTTCTGTCGATCTGCAGTGGTCCCTGGTCGTTGTACGTCGACGCGTTCGCTGTCGTCTCGGCGTCGTACTGGTGAATGCGGTGACGCTTCCAGTGCCCGTGCAGCGTCGGGTACGACGTCGACGGATCGCCGTTGAACAACGCCCACCAGACGTCATCGGGTAGCGGACTGGCGTGCCGGGCAATGGGTTCGATGCCGCGGTCGGCGTGGGCGTAGATGCCGGCGATGTAGCCGCGGTGGTGCAGCGCCTTGGTCCACGCTTCGACGAACTTGACGACGGCAGCGGCGCACCGCGTCCTGGTCGTGTCGTAGGGCTCGACGTCGAGATAGATGGGGTTGTGCTTGCGCAAGTGCAAGGCAAGCATCCGGTCGACGGCGCTCACCGCTGCTGCGCGACCTTGCGTGCGCGCGTTGGAGGCCGAGAAGCCCTTCTGGCTCCGCTCGTCACGGCATGGCGCTTGCCGCCCCACATAGAGCGGCAGCAGGGCCCACCCGTTGGAGCGGACCGTGCGGACCCACTGCGGCGTGAGCTCCGGCTGTCGGCGGCAGTCCGGCGCCAGCTGCGAGCTGGCCAAGTAGATGTTCGTGACACGGAACGGTGAACCGAGCCACGAGCGCATGAAGCCGGTCGACTGCGCCGCACACGTGTCGAAGCCTTTGCCGTCGTAGCGCGCGGCGCCTGCAGGCGTCGTTCCGGCGGCAGCCATCAGCGCGATCCCCGTGAGCACCGCCGCGACGCGACGCCGGCTGCGCACGGCTATCTGCCCGGGTCGGAGGTGTCGCAGCCGCGACCACCGACCGGCAGTGGCGCAGCGGCCAACGTCGGCGGTTCCTTGAACGCCGGCGCACGGAAGTCCAGGAAGCTCGACATCCACGCCGCGTTGGCGTCGCGGTAGGTCATCGCCGGCAGGTTCCACTTCTTCTCCACGAACACGAGCACAGAGGTGTGATCGTGCACGACGTTGGACACGTGGTTCTTGCGGGCCCACGGGGACACGACAACGGCAGGCACCCGGCAGCCGTACATGTCGTATCCGCCCGGGATGTCATCGGGTCCGAGGTCGGGCTTGATGTTGTCGGGCTTGATCGCGCGCGGCGGCGGCACGTGGTCGTAGTAGCCGCCGTGCTCGTCGTACAACCAGACCAGCAACGTCTTGTCCCACGCCGGCGACTGCATGACCGCGTTGACCACCTGCGCGACGAACTGCTCGCCGTACCTGATGTTCTGCGGGTTCTCCTCGTCCTGACCTTGCGCCCGCACGACCGTCGGCAGCGACTCTCCCGGCACGAAGCCGCCGACGACGTCAGCACCACCGAAGTCCGGGTCGACGAGGCAGTAGTTCGGCAGCGTGCCGGCGGCGCAGTCGGCGTAGAACTGCGCGATCGGCCGCATCTTGTCCGGGTTGTTCTCGAGCGTCGTCGGGATGATCGCCGTCGACGGCAGATCGGTGAAGTAGTTGAACCAGCTCAGTCCGGCGTCGTTGAGCCGGTCGAAGATCGTGCCGTTCGGCGGCGGCGGGGTGCTCGGTCCCGGCGTGATGGTCGAGATCTGTCCGTAGGCCGTCGCGGCGTGCAGGAACCGCCGGTTGGGATAGGTCTGGCACGGCGCGCTGGCGAACCAGCGGTTGGCGAGCGGGAACGTCCTGGCGAGCGAGTAGTAGAAGGGGATGTCGGCTTCGTCCCAGTAGCCCATGGCGACGTCGCCGCTCGCCAATACGAAGCCGTCCATCCGGCCGTGGTCGACGGCGATGTGCGTGCCGTTCCAGCTCTGGTTGGGCTCGTGCTCCATCTGGCAGTACGACGGCATCCGGAACGCGCGCACCGGCCGACCCTTGTCCGTCCGGTTGACCGCGGTCGGACGGCCGTGGGCGTCGAAACCGAAGCCGTCGGCCTTCGGGTTGCCGCGACGCGGCAGCATCCCGAAGTAGTTGTCGAACGAGTGGTTCTCCATCATCACGACGACAACGTGCTCGATGGGGATCCGCGGGTCGGGCGTGCCGGCTGGCCGCGACGGGTCAGGCCGGGAGTCGGGCCGACGCAGCTGAGTCGCCGCGAACCCGGGCAGCCGGGCGGCGCCGGCTAGGCCGGCACCGAGCGCGGCGCTCCCCAGGAACGCCCGGCGACTGATGCTCACGCGTGGAGAACTTCTAGGGCCGACAGCAAGCTCCTCCCAGGTCAGCAAACGTGATCATCTTCGCCAGGAAAGCCGGACATTGGACACCTGGCGTCACGAAGATGATCACGTTTGCCGAACGAACCAGGGTTTTCTCTTTGAACCGAACGTGGTTCGGTATTGGGCGTGAGCAACCTGCAGCTGGACTGGACCGCCACCGAGATCCTGGCCGACCCGGAGGTGGCCGAGCCGCTGGTCGTGCGCGGGGTGACCTGCCACGGCGGGTACGACGCAGACGGCGTCTACCGGTCGCCGCGCACGCGCTTTCGCGGCGCGGCGATCGAGGCCTGGCAGCAGCACCACCGCGAGACCACTGGCGCCGACGTCCTC
>JAICMI010000014.1 GCA_025929315.1 Frankiaceae bacterium | reverse complement strand
TCGGTGAGGAACTGGTTGGCGCGTAGGTATTGGCGCAGGTGACCGGCGCCTTCCCAGACGTAGAGGTCCGCCGACGGCAGGCGCTGGACGTATCGCCGTACGGCTGAGATCGGACAGTTGATGTCAGCCTCGCCGGCCCACCACGAGACGTGCGGGCGCACCTGCTCCGGCTCGAATCCCCACGCCGACAGGATCGCCATCGTCTCGTCCGTCCATCCCTCGCCACCCTGGCGCAACGCTTCGCGGACGCCTGCGCTGTGCGACCGCTGCCACGTTGGTTCGGACATGATGCGCTGGTCGTCAGGCGGCGCATTGACCATCGACGCCCGGAGGCCCGCGACCGGGTCAGCGAGCATCACCTCCCGCTCTTGCACGGTGAATCGATGCAGCTCGTCCCAGCCGGCCTTGGCGCGCTCGAAACTGATCGCGTTGGCCTTGGGCACCCGGGCAACGTCGTCGTCGGTGAGAGGCGGCACACCTGCCACGACGCTGAGAGCAAGGACCCGGTCCGGGTGGCGAACCGCGAATGCCAGAGCGTGTGGGCCGCCGCCACTGATGCCCAGGACGGCCGCGGAGTCGAGCTGAAGGTGGTCGAGCAGCGCGGCGTAGTCATCGGCGACATCGATGACGCGGCGCCCGGGCAGCCGGGTCGAGAGCCCGAAGCCCGGCCGGTCCGTCATGATCACGCGCAGCCGCTGTTCCGACCACTCGTGGTGCAGAGGCGGGATCGACAGCCGGGAACCCGGCGTCCCTTGCAGACGCAACAGCGGTCGGCCATCGGCGTCGCCCCACACGCGCCAGCCCAACCGCCTTCCATCCGGCAGCGTCGTACTTTGGTCCATTGTTCCCGTCCGCTGAAAGCCCCCGTGGCCTGTTCGTCGGCATCCGGATGGCGTGAATTGCGCCCGGATGGAGGCTTCCGCACTGCATCCGCTCCTACTCATTTCGGGCAAAATTCGCAGGAGCTGCTACGAATCCGGCACTTTCCCGTCGCGGACCTCGGTGAGGAGGAGCCTCAGCAGCCAGGTGACCGCTCTTGCGGCCTCTTTGTCGTCGAGCTGCCAGCCGTCGATGAGCCGTTGATATGTCGCGACGGCCCACAGCACGTCGATCATCGCGGCGGCGATGCGCTGGTCCGCTCCTGACCAGCCAGCGGTCTCAGCCGTGATGACGTTGAGCAGCGCCGCCTTGCGCCGCTCGTCGACAGCGGCGAGCGCGGCGTCGGTCGGCTTTTCGGTGCTTCTGGAGAACGAGGCGAGGTAGGTGAACAGCTGCCGGACCTGCTCCTCGATGTTGTCGATCGTGACGTCTTCCGGTCGCAGGCCGGCCTCCTGCTGAAGGCGTTCGACGACCGCGGCACGCAGAACCTGCTCCGTCGGGAAGTGCCGGTAGACGGTGCGCTCATGTACGCCGGCCCGCTCGGCGACTGCGCGCACGTCGAGCTGCCGCCAGTCCCACGACGAGAACTCGTGCACCAGGGATGCACCGGCGTCGATGATGCGCTCGCGCGTCAGGGCAGCGCGCTCCTGCCGGAGCGAGCTGTCGTAGCGCCGCGTCACGAGGCCGCACCATACGGCCTTGCCGGTGCAGCGATCAGAAGGACGGGGGGTCGCCGTCGGGCGGTTCTGGCTCGAGGCGGTAGTCGTAGGGATTGACGGTGCGTGATTGTCCGAGCGCGCTTGTCCACTTGACGGAACCTCTGTCATCGATGGTGACGCAGAGTTGCCCTCGGGTGTGGCCGTTGTGCCATGTCCGGTCGTTGGGGAGCAGGTTGCCGACTTGGGTCGGCCCTTCGGGATGCGCGGTCGCGTGGTCGGTGTCGGTGCGTGCGGCCAGGACCTGGCTGCCGGGGCCGGCGCTGTGAACGTATTCGGCGCGGACGTGGGCGATCTGTTCGGCGGTGGGCCGGTAGGTGTCGGTGGCGCGGTGGAGCAGGCGACCGTTGGCTTCGTCGATCACGAGCAGGTGCAGCTTGGGTAGCTCGGTGGCGATCATCTCGGCGATGACGTCGCGGGGCACGATGCCGTGGCCGGGGACTTCGCCGGGCAGGTCGTTGCGGCCGAGTGCGGTGTCGAGTCCGACGGTGATGCCGATCTCGATGGGTCGCCCGCCGGCGCGCGGTGCGGTCGTGGTGGTGGACACGCCGGAGAGGTAGTCGCCGCAGATGCGGGCGAGTCCTTCGGCGCGGAGCACGCCGATGGGCCGGGTGTCACCGGCGGCCTTGCGGGTGGCGGCGAACGCGTCGGCGGCCGTTTTGACCGGCAGTGCTTGTTCGACCGGTGCGTCGACGACGACGGTGCTCATCCCGTCGTCGCCGGGGAGCAGGGTGACGTCGGCGTGTTCGCGGGCTTTGCGGGCGCGGTCTTGCGCGCCGTCGGGGTCGAGCCGGGTCAGGGTCCGGCGGGTGGCCCGGTGAAGCTCGCGTGCCGTGCCGGCGCGTCCGGCGGTGCAGGTCAGCGCCTTGTCCTCGACGGCGGCGAGCAGGTCAGGGTCATCGACGCCGCTGGTCGCCTCGATGACCGCGTTGACGTGTTTCTCCCCCAGGTCACCACGCAGGAACAGCCGGCGGGTTCGGGGGAGCAGCCGGCGCAGCCGGCGCGCGTAGTGGACCCGGCGTTGCGCGGCGCCGACCGGTTCCCGCAACGCGAGCGCGACTTCCTTGTCGGCACCGAACGCACCCTGACGGGCGGCCAGCTCGGCGATCCCTTCGGACAGTCGCGCTGCCGACCAGGCATGCACCCGCGCGCACGCCCGCAAGTAGGCCGGCATGTCCCAGTCCGACAGCATCGACGGGTCGATCTCATCGATCGCGTCGGCCAGCCACGGCCCGGCCGGCACAGACTCCATGGTCTCCAACGCCGCGCCGTCCGCGGTCATCAACGCCGGCAAACCCCACCGTGAATTAGCTCGTTCAACAGTCGCAGTCATGACCGGACGCTAGCCACCACCACCGACAGTTTTCCCTTACTCAACCACGCCTTCTCAGCCGAGGTCGTCGATGACCTGTCGCGACCGCTCGACGTCGAACTCGTTGCCGCTGGCCCGCAGCTCGGCGAGCAGCTCGATCAGCTGGTCCCGCTGAGTCTCGGACAGACCGATGCGTTCATAGACCTCGGTGTTCAAGTCGCTGGTCGCGTTACGCGCGACTTTGCGACCGCGTGCAGTGATGACGGCGAGCGTCGTGCGCGCATCAGTGGGATGCGCTGCTCGTCGTACGAGCCCGTCCTGCTCGAGGCGATCGATGATGTCCGTGACGGTCGCGGGCGGGATGCGCAACGTCTTGCTGATCCAGCTGAGTGTCACCGAGGAGTCCGGGTCGGTCGCGAGCCAAGCGAGCACCTCGTAGCGCGCGAACGTCAGGTCGTGACTACGCATGACCCGCTGCACGTCGTCATTGAGAAGCTGGAATGAGCGAAGGATGGCGGTGAAGACCGCCATGCCGGACGCGGCCTCGCTGTTCCAGTCGCGCAGCCACACTCGACGCGAAGCTTCTACGACGTCGAAGGGTGCGGGCTTCATCCGTTGCCCTCCTTCGCGGTCAGCAGGGCGTTGCCGATCACGCCATCGGCTTCGAGCTTGTCGAGCTCGTCAGGACTCAGGCCCAGCTCACCGAGCAGCTCGGCGTTGTGCTCACCGAACAAAGGTGCCGGGCGCACATGCAGCTGCTCCGGTCCACGGGAGAACTTCATCGGCAGGGTCGCGTAGCGGGAGCGAGGCGCGACCGGATGGTCCACCTCCTCGAAGAAGCCACGGAACTGCAGCTGCGGCAGGTCGGTTTGATGGTGCGGCTGGATGACCTTGCCGACCGCAACGCCGACCGTCCACAACGACTCGACGATCTCGTCAGCCGTGCGCTCCCGGCACCACTGCCCGAGCAGTGCATCGATCCGGTCGTGTTCGCGAACGCGCCCCTCCGATGTCGCCAGCGCAGGATCAGTCGCCAGATCCGGCTGGCCGATCGCGTTGCTCAACGCTGACCACTGCTCGTCAGTGACAACGGCGATCGCTACCCAGGAGTCGTCGTAGGCGCGACCGTCCGGATCAGCGGCCTGGTAGAGGTTTTGCGGCGCTGCGCATGGGCCCCGATTGCCGGTCCGCGCGAGCAGCGCGCCGTACGCCGAGTGCTCGACCACCTGCTCCGCGGTGATGCTCAACGCGGCATCGACCATGGCCGTCTCGACGAGACTGCCCTCGCCGGTGCGGTCCCGGTGCTCCAGCGCAAGCATCAGGCCGAACAGCGTGTGAAGGCCGGCGTTGGGGTCCCCGACGGTGTACGGCTCGACCGGGAGCTGGTCGGGGTGACCGGTCAGCCAGGTCAGCCCCGACGCGTCTTCGATGACGAAGGCGAACGCCGCGAGGTCGCGCCACGGGCCGTCCAGTCCGAATCCCGGCATCCGCGCCATGATGAGGTCCGGCCGGATCTCGCGCAGTGACTCATAACCCAGACCGAGCTGGTCGAGCACGCGAGCAGTGAAGTTCTCGACGACGACGTCGCACGTCCCGACCATCTGGCGGACGAGGTCGAGGCCACGCGGGTCGGTGAGGTCGACCGTCAGGCTCTTCTTGTTCGTGTTGAGCGAGGTGAAGATCGGCCCCCGCTCCCAGTACTGGTCCTCGGTCTGCGGTACGCCGCCGACGAGCCGCACGCCGTCGGGGCGCGACGGCGACTCGAGGTGGATGACCTCCGCCCCCAGCAGGGCCAGGAGGTGACCGACCATCGGTCCGGCCCAGTAGGCGGTCATGTCCAGGACGCGCAGGCCGCTGAACGGCAGCGGCCCTCGGCCCTCGATCGGCGCGCGGGGAAGTCGCTCGCCGGCGTCGAGCGTGTGCTCGCCAAGCTTGGGCGCCGGCCCGGGTTCGCGCAGCGGCACCGACGACATGCGGTAGGGCGGACGCGGGTTGGTCGCACCGTCGGTGGGATTGGGTCGGAACGTCTTCCGTTGCTGGAAATGCTCGTAGGTCGGTGCGTTAGCCCCGTCGACGATCGGTGCGTTGGGGATGCGGAACGCCGTCGCGACCTCGAGCACCTCGTCGATGGTGCGCTCGGCGACCCAGCCGTCGATCGTTGGCGCGAGGTGGTTCCGCTTCAGAAGTAGCGAGCGGTCCTCGGTCCACTCCGGGTGGCCGACCATCGCGCAGAAGTCGAACCACTGCTGTCCTGTCCCGACGCCGAGGCCCACGAGACCGTCGCGAGCCGCAGCGACGCCTGGTGTGGGCACCGACCGGCGCTTGCGCATCGGGTAGCCCAGCTGCTCGTAGAACGTGACGGGGTAGTAGGTGAGGCACGACGCTTGGACCTCGAGCATCGAGACGTCAACGACCTCGCCGACGCTCCCCGCTCGGCGCAGCGACGCCAACGTCCCGATGGCGGCGTAAAGCCCGGTGAGCCACTCGCCGATCTGGCCGCCCACGTGGACCGGTGGGCGATCCGGTGCACCTCGCCACATTCCGACGATGCCGCCCGACCAGGCCTGAAGAGTGAACTCGGTCGCGGGCTTGTCGGCCCAGGGCCCCTCGAGACCGAACGGCGTGATCGATGTGACGCTTAGATGCGGATGCCGGTCCAGGATCTCGTGCGGGGTCAGTGCGGATCCGCGTGACCAGACGACCGCGTCCGCAGAGTCGAGCAACTCGTCCAGAGACGAGGACGAGTCGACGACGACACTGCGCTTCGACGCAGCGAGGTAGTTGAACAAGGCGCCGGCGCTGCCGGCCGGGACCGATGCCCCGGACGCGGACCACTTCCGCAGCGGGTCACCGTCCGCAGGCTCGACCTTGATGACCTCGGCGCCGCCGTCGGCGAACAGCTTGGTGCAGTAGGCGCCGGCGATCCACGTCGAGAGGTCGACGATGCGCAGGCCGGACAGCGGCGGCACTGTTTCCATCTGGCTATTCGGCCGGAGGCTGTTGGCGACCCGATTGACTCAGCCGCCACTCGGGTGGGAAGCGGCTGTCGTTGTCCTTGACGAGGTTGTTGACGCCGGTGTCCCTGATCTTGCCGCCGAGCCCGGCCTCATCGCTGACGACGTCGTCACGCAGCGCGCCGGTCATGGACTCCATCCAGGCGCTGAGCATGCTGCCCATGTATTCGCCCTGGTGCTGCTTCATGATGTTGAAGAACACCTTCTGCATGAAGACCGTGTCGGTCGGCCGGGTGTAAGCGCAGGCAAGCGCGTACTTCTGCACCTCGGCCTCGAGCTCGTCGCGGGGCACGACGCTGTTGACGAAGTCGCACTCGTACATCTCTTGCGCGCTGAACGGCCGGCCGGTGAACACCATCTCCTGGAACTTCCGCAGGCCCATCACCATCGCCCACTGCCACATGCGCGGCGCGTAGCCGACGTAGCGGAAGGCCGGATGGCCGAACAGGGCATCGTCGGAGGAGATGACGAGGTCGGCGTCGGCCGCTTGGTAGAAGTGCCAGCCGTAGCAGTAGCCCTTGACCTCGAGGATGCTGATCTTCTTGAAGTCCGCGAGCGAGCGGTTACCGGACCGCGGGTCGGCGTACCAGTGGACGAGCGAGGCACCGCTGCGGTAGTTCTTCCGGCCGGGCATCGTGACGTCCTCGCCGTCCTCGACGCCGAACTCCTCCTGCATGGCCTCGCCGCCCTTGCGCTTCGCCATGAGCTCGTCGAGGTCGGCACCGCTGCCGAGGTGGTCGCCGACCCCTCGGATGACGAGGACCTTCACGTCGTCGTCGAGGCTCGCTTTGAAGATGAGGTCGCCGTACCGCTTGCGAGCACCGATGGTGGGAGCGTTGAGTCGATCGGGACGGTCGATGGTGATGGTGGCGATGCGGGTCTCGACGTCCTTGTCGTAGCGAATGATCTCCTCGGCCGCTGGGATGTCGTTGTCGCTCACGGCGTCAGGCTCCTCGAGTCACGAAACGGGGTCGAGGAGAGCAGCGACGGACCGGTGTCCGTGATCAGGACGGGCTCCTGGCCGTAGACGCCACCGACACCCTCCTCCCACACATAGGCGGTGAGTGCGAAGACCATCCCCGGCTCCAGTCGTTGCTCTGCCGCCGTGCGCGGCAGCTCGTGTGTCACCAGGGGAAGGTCGTTGCCGAGGCCCAGCCCCCTCGCGACCGGGACCGGCGGCGCGGGGACGTCCGTGGTCGCGTAGGCGTCGAGAAGGTCCGCGCCACTGGCGCCGGGGCGGCAGGCCGTGAGCAAGCGGTCCCACAGCTCGTCCCAGCGTGACAACGGCGCGTTGCCGACCGACTCGAGTCCACCGACGGCCGCCGTCCGGCCGATCTCACCGACGTAGCCGTTGCGGATCACGCCGGCGTCGAACGCGACCAGATCACTCGGCGAGACAGCGGCATCGCGGGTCGACCGTGCCCACCGATCCGTCGGCGAGGTGATCCAGGCGACGTCTTGCGTGGTGGGTGTCGTGACGCCGGCGGCAGCCATGGCTTCCATGAAGGCCGCCGTCAGCCCGCGCTCGGTGACGCCCGCTGAGAACGTCTTGGCGGCCACAGCGAGGGAGTCCTCGGCGAGACGCACCGACGCGCGGATGGCGTCCACTTCCTCGGCCGTCTTGATGCGTCGCGCCGAACGCATCATCTGCTCGCCGTCGATGAGCTCGGCGTCGGGAAACGCCTTGCGCAGCAGCCCGACGGTCGATGGCATCAGTCCGTCGGTCGCGACCGTCCTTGCCGCCGCAGCGCCGTCGATGCCGGTGAGCATCGCCAGGGTGTTCTGGGAATTGAAGGTGATCCCGTGCAGGTGCTCTCGGGGGATGTCGTCGGGGACGCCTTCGTCCCACGTGCTGACGAGGTGGATGTCACCGGAGGCGCGGACGAAGATACAACCGGGACCGAACGGGCGTGAACCCGCGAGCCACAGACGCGGTACGCCGCTGACGTAGCGAGCGTTGGACTCGCGACCGGTGATGAGGATGTCGATGCCGGCGGTTTCCATCTCCGCGAGGACGCGCTCGCGTCGTACGGCGCGCAGCTGAGCAGAGTCAGGCTGGATCTCGGTGACGGTCATCTGCTCAGAACGGGTCATAGGTGTAGTCGGTCATCGGGTCCCACCCGTCCTCGGTGATGACCAGGACTTCCTCGGCGCGGTAACCGCCGGCCCCGTCCTCCCAGACGATCGGCTCCAGCACGAGCACCATGCCGGGGGCGAGGACGAGGCTCGCGTCGAACACCTCGCCGATGTCGCTGCCGACGTAGGGCATCTCCGCGCTGTCGATGCCGAGTCCATGACCGAGGTAGAAGTGCGGCATCCACGGCTTGGTCCCGCCGTTGGCCTCGATCGCCGCCGCGGTCAGATCGGCGGCGGTCGCGCCGGCTCGGGTCACGGACAGTACGGCGTCCATGATCGATCGCCATCGGTCGAACTGCGCGCGCTGACCGGCGGTCGGCTCCTCGCCGACGATCCAGGTGCGGCCGAAGTCGGAGTGGAAGCCCTCGAAGCTGACTCCGGTGTCGACCCACAGCACATCGCCCTTGGCGAGCTCGCGCTCGGTCGTCAGCAGCGGGCAGGCGAGATCACCGGTTGTCGTCCACGGTCCGTCGGCGATGCGCTCAGGCATGATCTGCCAGATCGGATCGAGGATGTTGGCGTCGGCGCCGCCCTCGAAGATCGTGCGCAGGAAAGTCGCCGTGAGCTCCGTCTGCCGGACACCGGGCGCAAGGCGAGCCTGGACCTCGGCGATGCCCTGCTCCGTGATCTGCAGACCTTGGCGCATCAGCGCGAGCTCGTCGGGTGTCTTGATGGCCTTGGCTTTGCTGATCACCCGCCCGCCGTCGATCGGGGCGCCGTTCTTCCCGACGAGGCTCCCCGCCCGACGCAGCGCGTGCGTCCACTCGTCCAGGGCGACGGTGGCCTGTGCCGGGATCAGCTCGGCGAGCCGCTCGGCGAAGATCTCGACGCCTTCGTCGAACTCCAGGTGCGCGGGACCATGGGCATGGTCCTCCGGCAGGATCTCGCGCAGCCGGTCATCCGTGTGCAACGGCGAGAACAGGTGTGGGACGTCGTCGTCAGCAAGTACGACGGCGACGGGCCGTTCGAAGATCACCCGGCCGGCGTCGGCCAACGGCCAGATGGCGCCCGTTGCGTAGACGACGTTGGTGTTGCCCACAAGCACCAGCGCGTCGATGCCCTGCTCACCCATGGCCGCGTGGATCCGATGCATGCGGTCGCGGCGCATCCGGGCCAGGTCGGCGGAGGCCGGGATGACCAGCTTCGGTACCGACCCCATCAGTCCTGCGGTCAACGGTCCACGCCGAGGTAGCGCTTGACGTTGTCGCTGACGATCGCCTTGGCGTGGTCCGGCCCGACCGCCTCGACGACGCCTGCGATCGACGCGTTGCTATAGCCGTAAGTGCTCTCGTTGTGCGGGAAGTCCGTCGACCACATCACCCGCTCGACCCCGATGTGGTCGACGAGCTCGAGACCGAGCGGGTCGACGACGAAGGACGAGTACATGTTGTTCTCCCAGTAGTACTTCGGATCGTGCTCCACCTTGAGGTTGGACAAGTGCTTGAACGACGCGCCGAGATGTTGTGCGTCCTGGATCGTCGACGGCACCCAGTTGATGCCGCCTTCGAACCAACCGACCCGAAGGCTCGGGTGGCGGTCGAGGATGCCACCGAAGATGTATTTGCCGAACAGGTCACGGAAGGGCGCCACCGATTGGAGCATCGCGATCTCGAGCGCGTTGAACTCGTTGGGTGTGGCCGGCGGGCTCTCACCGATGTGGTGCGACACCGGCAGCTGCGCGTCTTCGATCACGGCCCAGACGTCGTTCATCGCGGTGCTCGCGTAGTCGATCGGTTGCTTGTGCTCGTCCTTGCCGGGCGAGAGCGGGAGAAGGAACGTCTTCAAGCCGAGCGACTTGAGCTCGGTGAGAGTGCGTTCGGTGCCGGCGGGATCCCACCAGTTGATGAGGCCGACGCCGTAGATGCGGTTGCCCGATCGCTGCTGCAGCTCGGCCATGTACTCGTTGTAGATGCGGAAGCATGCTTCGCGCACTTCGCGGTCGGGCCAGCCGAACAGCGCAAGGATGGCGTTGGGGAACGCCAGCTCTTTGGAGACGCCCTCGGAGTCGAGCGCGGCTAGCCGCGCATCGATGTCGCCGGTGTGCGACCCGGGGAGCGGGTCGTACTGCATGAGCACCTCGAGAAACGCTGGCGGCAGCACCGACTTGCCGTCGACGCCGAGGACCCAGCCACCATCGACTTCGATGACGCGCGGCATCCGATCCTTGAGACTCTCGGGCGCCCGCTCGTAGAAGATGTCGGCCGCCAGCGAGATGTGGTTGTCCGCCGAGAACACCTCCGTTCCCGCCGGAAGCCCGGTGTCGACCAGTGCCGCCGGCTGTCGGTTCTTGGGGGCGCCCAGGCCCTCGACGGGGTACGTCAGAGTGCTCATGGCCGGACGTTACTTCGGCTCCGTAACAATGGTCAATGGCCCCTTGCCAATTTGTTACGGCGTCGTACAAACTGCGGGGCATGGCCCGACGGGACTCCGTTTCCTCGCGCGCGGAGCACGACACCTTCGACTTCGTCGTCGTCGGATCCGGTGGCGGCGCTCTGGCCGCTGCCCTCGCTGCCGCTGATGCGGGCGCAACGGTGCTCGTGCTGGAGAAGCAGCCGTTGATCGGTGGCTCGACCTGCATGTCGGGGGGCATGGCGTGGGTTCCCGACAACCCGGTGATGCGCGCGGCCGGTGTCCACGACTCCTACGCAGATGCGATGGCCCACTTCGAGGCCGTCGTCGGTGACGTGGGGCCGGCGTCGTCGTACGAGCGTCGGCACGCGTTTCTCACCGCCGGGCCGGAGATGGTGTCGTTCCTCGAGCGACTGGGCGTCCGCCTCGTCTACTGCCCGGGCTACGCCGACTACTACTCAAACGCCAAGGGCGGCAGCGACAGTGGCCGCGGCATCGAGGCCGTCCCGTTCGACGGGCACGCTCTGGGCGAGTGGTCCGACAAGCTGCAGCCGGGGCTGGCGAAGAGCCTCGGCATGGCCGTCATGACGAACGAAGCGCGATTTCTTTCCCACTACAACCGCAGCGCACGAGCGTTCGCCGTCGCCGCGCGTGTCGCGACCCGCACGGTGGCGGCGCGTCTGCGCCGTCAGGACCTCCTCACCAACGGCGCGTCACTGATCGCGCAGATGCTTCTTGCCGCCCTTCAGCGAGGCGTCACGGTCTGGACGGACGCGCCACTCGACGACCTCCTCGTCGACGACGGCCGCGTGACCGGCGTACGCGTAACGCGTGCAGGTTCGTCGATGGACATCGCGGCCCGACGCGGTGTGCTGCTGGCCGCGGGCGGGTTCGCGCACAACCGCGACATGCGACAGGAGTACGGCGGCGACCAGCCCAACCAGGGGAAGTGGTCGATCTCCAACCCGGGCGACACCGGTGAGGCGATGCAGACGGCCATGCGCCTCGGCGCCAAGACCGATTTGATGGACGAGGCGTGGTGGCTGCCGTCGCCGCGCACCGGTCGGTTCGGGCAGTCGACGCTCGACCAGGCGCGGCAGCGTCCCCGGACGATCTACGTCGACGCAGCCGGCAAGCGCTTCGTCAACGAGTCGAACTCCTACATGGAGGTCGGCAAGGCGATGTATGCGCGCAACAAGACAGCTCAGGCGGTGCCGTGCTGGCTGATCTTCGACGACCGCTATCGCAAGCGTTACGCGCATGTCCGGTCACACCCCGGATGGTTCCCGCGCGACCTGCTCAAGAGCGGCCGGCTCAAGCAGGCCTGGACCTTGCCCGACCTCGCCAACCTCTGCGGCATCGACGCTCCCGGCCTGGCGGAGACCGTCGAACGGTTCAACGAGTTCGCGGCGCGCGGTGAGGATCCGGACTACGGACGCGGTGAGTCGGCGTACAACCGCTGCCTCGGTGATCCCAACCGCAACGTGCACCCGTGTCTGGGGCCGATCGACGAGGCGCCCTACTACGCGGTCGAGGTCGTGCCCGGCGACATCGGCACGTGCGGCGGACTCGTGACCGACGAACATGCGCGCGTCGTCGACCAGGACGATCAGCCGATCGAGGGGCTGTACGCCGCCGGCAACATCACCGCCACGGTGATGGGACGGCACTACCTGGGCCCTGGCGCGAGCATCGCCAACAGCATGGTGTTCGGCTACATCGCTGCGCGGCACGCCGTCAGTGCAACCGGACGCCGTCCCGATGGACGCTGATGGCCTGTGTCGGGCACTTGCGTGCGGTGTCGATGATCGTGTCCTCTGACACGGCAGCGGGGTCTACGACGAACGAGATGCCGTCGTCGTCGAGGTCGAATGCGCCTGGTGCCTCGACGATGCAGTGGCCGGAGCCCATGCACACATCTCGGTCGACTTCGACGTTGACACCCACGAGTGGATGGTATTCGCGGTGACAGATTTCGAGACGGTCAACTTCTTCCGCGACCGGACGGTGCAGGACGACCCATATCCCTACTTCGACTGGGTGCGCGCGCAGAGCCCCGTCTGGCAGGAGCCGAACTACGGCGTCTACATGGTCACCGGTCATGCCGAGGCCAAGGAGATCTATCGCGATCCGGCGACGTTCCCGGCGCACGATGACCCGTCCGGGACCTACTCGTCGTGCAACGCAGTGAGTGGTCCGTTCGTCAAGTTCTCCGTGCCCGTCGAGGACGCCGAGGACGTCAGCGACCTGATTGCGCGCTACCGGCACGAGCTGCCGTTCAGCGACCAGCTGCCGACGTTCGACCCGCCCATGCACACTGACCACCGCCACCTGCTGATGCGGCTGATCACGCCGAAGCGCCTCAAGGAGAACGAGGACTTCATGTGGCGCTACGCCGACAGCCTCATCGACGCCTTCACCTCCGACGGCGCGTGCGAGTTCATCGGCTCTTACGCCGAGCCGTTCACGATGACGGTCGTTGCCGACCTCGAGGGCGTCCCCGAGGAGGACCGCTCGCTGTTCCGTGACCATTTGTCGAGCGGCCACGAGGCCGTTGAGCACAAGCCCTTGGAGTTCCTCTACGACCGGTTCACCGGATACATCGAGGAGCGGCGGCAAAATGCGGGCAGCGACATCCTGACCGGGTTGGCGACCGCGACGTTCCCGGACGGCTCGACGCCCGAGATCAAGGACGCTGCGTTGATCGCGGCCAACCTGTTCGTGGGCGGGCAGGAGACAACGGTCCGGATGCTCTCGTTCGCGCTCCGGACGATCGCCGAGCGCGCGGACCTGCAGAAGCTGTTGCGCGAGGACCGCGAGCGGATCCCCAACTTCATCGAGGAGACATTGCGACTCGAGAGTCCGTTACGGACGCAGTTCCGGATGACACGGGTGCGCACCTCGCTCGGCGGCGTCGACATCCCGGCGGGCGCGTCCCTGATGCTCGTGCCGGGCGCCTGCAACCGTGACCCGCGGACGTTCGAGGACCCGCACGAGTTCGACATCGATCGAGCCAATGCCCGCCAGCACGTCGCCTTCGGTTTCGGCATCCACACGTGTGCCGGCGCTCCGCTCGCACGTGCCGAGGGGAAGGTCACGCTCAACCGGATGCTCGACCGGACCAGTCACATTGCCATCTCGGAGCAGGAGCACGGCCGGGCTGACGCCCGACGCTACGAGTACCTCCCGACCTTCTTTCTCCGGGGGCTCCAGCGCCTGCACCTCGAGCTCGCTGCCGCTTGAGCGCTGCCGTGGACTCGAACTGCGCCGACTACCGAGCCATCGAACAGCTGAAAGCCCGCTATTGCCGCACGCTCGACTGCAAGGACTGGCAGGGCCTTCGTGACGTGTTCAGCGATGACTTCGTCAGCGACACAACGGCGGCGGGCGGCAGTGTCACCGAGGGTGCAGACGCGTTCGTCTCGTTCGTTCGCAGGACGTTGACCAAGGCTCTGACCGTCCACCACGTCCAGCAGCCCGAGATCGAGCTGTCGTCCGCGACCACCGCATCGGGCATCTGGGCGATGCAAGATGTTGTCCGATTCGCCCCGGGTCTGACCATGCACGGGTTCGGCCACTACCGCGAGACCTACGAGAAGGTTGACGGGCAGTGGCGGATCGCGTCGTCGACACTGACGAGGTTGCGCGAAGAGCTTCGTACGCCGTTCGTCACGCTGTTCGTCTCGGACCGGGTTCGACGGATACTGCAACGCGTGATGAAAGAGAGAACATGACTTCCAAGGATCAGCCGCTACGCGTCGTTCAATGGACGACCGGCAACGTCGCCCGCCAGGCCGTCAAAGCCGTCGTCGAGCGCCCGGACCTCGAGCTCGTCGGGGTCTATGCGTTCAGCGCAGACAAGGTGGGCCGTGACGCCGCCGAGCTCGCCGACCTTCCCGAGCCCACCGGTGTCACAGCGACCGATGATGTCGAGGCGATCATCGCCCTCAAACCGGACTGCATCCTCTACATGCCGCTACACCCGGACGTCGACCAGCTCGCGAAGCTGCTGCGCAGCGGCATCAACGTCCTGACGACCGCCTCGTTCCTCACCGGCCGTGCCTACGGCGAGGCCGCCCGCCGGCAGCTGGAGGAAGCAGCCATGCAGGGCGGCGTCAGCCTGTTCGGAAGCGGCATCAACCCCGGCTTCGCGGAGTACGTCGCCGCGGTGGCGTCCTCGGTCTGCCGCGAGGTCAACTCCGTGCATGTGCTGGAGTCGTTCAACATCGGTACCTGGGCAGGCGACGCCAACCAGGACGAGCTCGGCTGGGGCCGACCGGCCGGCGACGCAGGTCACGCTGCCGACATCGTCAAGGCCACGGCGCCGTTCGGCGACGCCGTCGAGGTGCTGGCGCAGCTCCTGCAGCTGGACGTCAATGACATCCGTTGCGACGTGCAGTTCGCTCATGCGACGCAAGACGTCGAGGTGCCCGGCCGTGAGGTCAAGAAGGGCACGGTCGCGGGCATCGACGCCAAATGGGTCGGTAGCAAAGGCGGCGTCGACGTCATCGACGTCAACGTGCGCTGGACCGTTGCCAACGAGATCGACCCGGCGTGGGACATCGCCATGGCCTACCAGATCGAGGTTCGCGGTTACCCCCAGGTCAACGTGCGCGTCGAGGTCCTGCCGCAGGACTTCGAGTCGATGTCCATCGAGGAGATGCTCGCGATCGGATCTGTCATCACGGCCATGCCGGTCGTCAATGCCATCCCGGCCGTCGTCGCCGCTCGCCCCGGCATCGTGAGCTACGCCGATCTGCCCACCCACGCGTCGCGACTCGTGCCGAAACCCGCGGTTACTCGCTCTTAGGCGCCGCGGCGGTCGACATGATCAGCTTGGTCTGGGCCATCGACGGGCCTGCCGTCGTACCTCCGTCGATCGGGAACACGATCCCCGTGACTTGCGCGGCGCGGTCGCTGGCGAGGAACACGACCGCGTTGGCGACGTCCTCGGGCAGGGCCTCACGTTCAAGCGGTTGCATGTATTTGAGGACCGGCCCCATGTCGTAGTTGGTGATGCCGGTGCGGATGTGTGCGGGTGTCAGGCAGTTGACCCGGATGCCGTAGGGCGCGAGATCGATGGCCATGCACTTCGTGGCGTGTGCAATCGCCGCTTTCGACGCGCGGTAGGAGATCATCCCCGCGCCGGGGTTGGTCGCTGCGATGGACGCGTTGTTGATGACGACACCGCCGCCGTTGTCCTTCATGTAGCGCGCCGCTCGCTGTGTCCCGGCGATCACGCCGAAGAGGTTGACCCCCATGATCCGGTTGAAGTCACTCAGGTCGTCGGGCAGCAGGCGCTTGAGCGGGCTGCCGATCCCGGCGTTGTTGAACATGATGTCCAGGCCGCCGAAGCGCTCGACGGCGAAGTCGACCAACGCCTGCACCTCGTCCAGGTCGCTGACATCGGCGCGCTGAAACGCGGCGGCGTCGCCGAAAGCCGCAGCGACCTTCTCGCCGGCATCCGCGTCGATGTCCGCGACGACGACGCATGCACCCTCGTCGACCAGCTTGGCGATCGTCGCCGCGCCGATGCCCCCGGCGCCACCGGTGACGACCGCGACCTTGCCCGCGAGCTCCTGGGTCTGCATGCGAGCGACCTTAGATCGTCAGTCGCGGACGTCGCCGCGCGCGCGAGCGAGCAGCCCCCGAGCGATGACGAGCTTCTGGATCTCGTTGGTTCCCTCGCCGATGACCATCAGCGGTGCATCGCGGTAGTAGCGCTCCACCGGCAGCTCCTCGGTGTAGCCCATGCCGCCGTGGATGCGCATCGCTTCCATCGACAGCTCGAGAGCGGTCTCACTCGCGAACAGCTTGGCCATGCCGGCCTCGACATCACAGCGTTGGCCGGCCATCTTGCGCTCGGCCGCACTGCGCGTCAGCAGTCGCGATGCTTCCAGCCGCGTCGCCATCTCGGCGAGCTTCATCTGGATCGCCTGGTGCTCGGCGATGGGCTTGCCGAACGTCGTACGCAGCTGCGCGTAGCCGATGGCAGCATCGAATGCTGCGCGCGCGACACCGACGGCGCGCGCGGCGATGTTGATGCGGCCGACCTCGAGGGCGGCGAGGATCTGCGGCAGCCCGCGGCCGAGCTCTCCGACGAGGTTGCCCGCCGGGATGCGATGGTCGGCGTAGGACATCTCGACGGTCTCGACGCCCTTGTAGCCGAGCTTGGCAACCTTCTTGCTCACCGAGAGGCCCTCGAACTTCGGGCCGGGTTCCTTCTCGACGATGAAGGCACTGACCCCGGCCTCGGTCTTGGCCGCAAGTACGACGAGAGAGGCGCGCTCGCCGTTGGTCACCCACGCCTTGGTGCCGTTGATGACCCACTCGTCGCCGTCGCGCACGGCCCGACAGCTGATGCTCCTGGTGTCGCTGCCCGCGTCGGGCTCGGAGAGCGAGAGCGCACCGCGCTTCTCGCCCGTCGCCAGCGGCGGCAGCCAACGCTCGCGCTGCTCCTCGGACCCATGCTGGAGCAGGACCAGCGCGAGCATCGTGTGGGTGTTGAGGATGCCGGACAGGCTCATCCAGCCGTAGGACAGCTCCTCGATCACACCGATGTAGGTGAGCAGGTCGAGGCCCAGGCCGCCGTAACGCTCGGGGATCGTCAGCCCGAACAACCCCATGTCGCGCATCGCCGCGACGATGTCGTCCGGGAACTCGTCCGCATGCTCGAGCTCGGTCGCGTGCGGCAGCACCTCGCGTGCGACGTAGCGCCGTACGTTGTCGACGATCTCCGCGCGCAGCGCAGGATCGGTGGGTGCCCCGAGCGGGCCGTCCGCCATGACGGAAACCCTATCGTCCGTTCGCGTTGACCTCGCTCTCAGAACCGAGAACAATGTTTCCATGCAGCCCGCGCCCGTCCACCGTGGGCTCGAAGCGGCAGCGCAACGGCACGGTGACCGCGCCGCGCTGCTCGTCGGTGACGACCGTTCGACCTACCGCGAGCTCAACCGGCAGGCCGACGCCTTCGCCGCCGACCTGGCGGCCCGGGGAGTCGGAGCGGGCGACCGGGTCGCGGTCATGTCGGGCAACCGGCCGGAGTTCGTCGCCGTCATCAACGCGGTGAGCAAGCTGGGCGCGGCCACCGTCCTGATCAGCCCGGCGTGGAAGCAGCGGGAGGTCGCGGCCGCGGTGGCCCTGACCGCACCGAGCCATGCGGTGGCCGACGGCGCCGGTCTGGCGATCCTCACCGACGTCTTGGGCGAGGAGTGCGTGCGCGACCTCGACGTGGCGCCGACCCCCGATGGTGATGCACCGTCCGGCCGGGAGGTCTCCGTCGATGACGACGCGCTGTTCGTGTTCAGCTCGGGTACGACGGGCCTGCCGAAGGCGGTCCGGCACACGCATCGGTCGATGGCGCATGCGACCCAGCACTGGGTCGACACGTTGGGTCTCACAGCGGACGACCGCTTCCAGGTGGCCACGCCGCCGTCGCACATCCTCGGACTTCTCAACCTGCTGACGGCGGCGGCGGCCGGCGCGACCGTGCGCCTGCACCCGCGCTTCGATCTCGACGAGGTGCTGGGGCGGATCGAGTCCGACCGGATGACGTTGGAGATGGCCGTCGCGCCGATCGCGTTGGCGATGGCGAACCACCCGCGACTCGAGGAGTTCGACCTCTCGTCGTTGCGCTACATCATGTGGGGAGCGACGCCGGTCACTGCTGCCGTCGCCGAGATCGTGACCAGTCGCACCGGCGTGCGGTGGTTGCCGGCCTATGGCGCCAGCGAGCTGCCCGTCATCGCCGTTAACCCGGTGCACCAACCGGAGCGTTGGCGGTTGGACTCAGCCGGCCTCCCGCCCGGGGGCGTCGAGCTGCGGGTGGTCGATATCGAGTCGCGTGAGGTGCTCGAGCCAGGCGCGATCGGTGAGATCCAGGCACGCAGCCCGTCAGTCATGGCCGGATACCTCCCGGGCGAGGCAAACGCTGACGCCTTCGACGACGGCTGGTATCGCACCGGTGACGTGGGCTGGCTC
Organism: Frankiaceae bacterium; assembly: GCA_025929315.1. Classification (GTDB taxonomy): domain Bacteria; phylum Actinomycetota; class Actinomycetes; order JAFAQI01; family JAFAQI01; genus DATBDO01. The sequence goes on along the minus strand of JAICMI010000014.1, from coordinate 14,269 downwards.
GAGCCCGAAGGCTGGGTGCACCTGACTGACCGGTCCAAGGAGATGATCAAGGTCAACGGCTTCCAGGTCGCGCCGGCCGAGATCGAGGCCGTGCTGCACGGGCATCCCGCCGTTCGCGACTGTGCCGTCTTCGGTGTGCCGGACGAGCGCGCCGGCGAGCTCCCGGTGGCCGCGGTGTCTCTCGACGCCGCCGGGTCAGTGACTGTCGACGAGCTACAGGCGTTGGTGGCGGAGTCGCTGGCGACCTACAAGCATCTGCACGCGGTGGTTGTCGTCGACGACGTACCCCGACTGCCCTCGGGCAAGGTCCTCCGCCGCACGTTGCGCGACGAGTGGGCGCCCCGGCTGATGCGCGACGAGAGCACGCGCTGATGGATGTTCGCTTCTCATCCGAGCAGCGCGCTCTCCGCGACTCTGTCGCGCAGCTCGTCGAGCGGCTGCGGCCCGAGTCGGTGCGCGCGCTCGATGACGGCGAGCGAGTTGCGAAGCTCGACGCAGCGCTCACCGCGTCCGGTTGGCGCGAGCTTCGTACAGCGGACGACGCCGGCGCGCCGTGGGCAACGGGTGTCGAGGTCGCGATTGTCGCAGAACAACTTGCGCAGGGGGCAGTGGATGCGCCCTTCATCGGGCCGGTGCTTGCCGCCGACCTCCGGCGCCGACTAGGCGCTGCCCCTGCTGCCGCCGAGACGATCGCGGTCACCCTCGACTTGTCCGCGCCGGCGCGAGCGGACGGCGACGCATTCGAGCACGCGGCGCTCGCCGTCGACGCAGCCCAGGCCACGGCAGCTCTCGTGCTGACGAGGGACGGCGGGCTGGCACAGATGCCGCTCGGTGCTGCGACCACCGGTGTCGACCTGACCCGTCGTGTCGTCGAGATCACCCCGGGTGCAGCAGTCGCGGCCGTGTCGGACCGTGCGTTGCCGGCCGACGATGTGACGCAGTGGACCGCGCTGGGTCTCGCGCTGACCAGCGCGGACATGCTGGGCACGATGCGCGGCGCTGTACGGCTTGCGCGGGACCACGCGCTCAACCGGCACCAGTACGGCGAAGCCATTGGATCGTTCCAGGCAGTGCAGCACCTGCTGGCGGACGCCCATGTCGCCACCGAAGGTTCAGCGAGCGCGGCCCTGCGCGCGGCCTGGGCCGTCGACGCGCTCGCGCCGCAGGACGCACTCGCGGCGGCCGCAGCCGCCAAGGCCTATGCAGCACGCGCCGCGCGGATGGTGTGCGAGACCGTCATCCAGGTGCACGGCGGCATCGGCAACACGTGGGAGTGCATGGCGCATGTGTTCCTACGTCGTGCGCTGGTGTCGTCCGACCTCTTCGGAGGTGTCGGCCCGAACCTGACACGAGTGCTCGAGCATCACCGGATCGGAGTCGCGTCGTGAACTTCCGTGACTCGCCGGACGAGGCGGAGTTCCGGCTGAGACTGCGTGAGTGGCTGGCGACCAACACGCCGGACCTGCCGGCGTCGTCGACGTCGGACGACTACTGGGCGGCGCAGGCGGGCTGGCATCAAGCGCTCTACGACGCCGGTTTCTTCGGTTTGTCCTGGCCCAAGTCGATCGGCGGCCACGAGCTGCCGACGGTCTACGACGCCATCGTCGACGAAGAGCTCGCCGCCGCGGGTGCTCCACCACGACCCAGCCTCGGCTATCTCGTCCAGGGGATGCTCGAGCACGGCAACGACGACATCAAGGCCCGGCTGCTGCCCGGCATCGTCAACGGCCGCGACCGTTGGTGCCAGGGCTTCAGTGAGCCTGAAGCCGGCTCCGACCTCGCCGCACTGCGCACGCGCGCCGTCCCCGACGGGGACGAGTGGGTGATCACCGGTCACAAGATCTGGACCAGCTACTCCGACGCAGCGGACTGGTGTCTGGTGCTCGCGCGCACCGATCCTGACGTGCCGAAGCACAAAGGCCTGTCAGCATTCCGCGTGTCGATGCACCAGCCCGGCGTGCAGCAGAGACCGCTTCAGATGATCAACGGCATCACTCGCGAGTTCGGCGAGGTGACGTTCGACGGCGCGCGCACGCCCGCCACGGACATGATCGGCGCGCCGGGTGAAGGATGGCGACTCGCGATGACGGTCGTCAGTCACGAACGCGAGCCGGGCGAGCTCGGCTACGTCGCGCGCTATAAGAAAGTGGTCAACGAGCTGGTGAAGCAGGTGCGCGCGGACCGATCCGCCTTCGACGAGGAGCCCGTGCGCGATCTGGCGTGGGCACTCGTCGAGGTGGAGATGCTGCGTTGTCATGTCGCACGCCGGCTGTCCGAACGACTTGACGGCATTTCACATGGACCGGAGGGATCGGTGGACAAGCTGCTCATGACTGCAGTCGAGCAGGCAGTAGGACACGCGGCGCTGTCAGTCGGCGGCGCGGGTCACGGCGGATGGGACGACACAGCGTTGAAGGTCTATCTCTACAGCCGCGCGCAGAGCGTCATGGGCGGCACCTCCCAGATCCAGCGCAACCTCGTCGCGACGCGCATCCTCGGACTCCCCGCATGAGCGCCTACCAGGTGCCGGACGTCATCCAGGTCGAAGAGGACGGGCCGATCCGCATCGTCCGGCTCAACCGCCCGGAGCAGCTCAACGCCACCAACCATGTGCTGCACCAAGGCCTCGCGGAGCTGTTCCCGCAGCTCGATGCCGACCGTTCGGCGCGCGTCGCCGTGCTCACCGGCAACGGTCGGGCCTTTTCGGCCGGTGGCGACTTCGACTACCTCGACGAGCTGACCAAGGACCCGGATCTTCGCCGCGAGTCACTCGCGCACGGTCGTCAGATCGTCACCGGCATGGCGGGATGTCGGGTGCCGATCGTCGCGGCCGTCAACGGACCGGCGGTCGGGCTCGGTTGCAGCCTTGTCGCGTTGTCTGATGTCGCGTTCATGGCCGAGAGCGCACACCTCGCTGACCCGCACGTGCTGATCGGTCTGGTCGCCGCCGACGGCGGCCCGATCACGTGGCCGTTGATGACGTCGCTGATGCTCGCGAAGGAATATGCGTTCACCGGTGACCGCATCCCGGCGAAGCGCGCAGCCGAGATGGGCTTGGTCAACCACGTCGTACCTGACGACGAGGTGCTGCCCAAGGCGCTCGAGTGGGCTCGTCGGGTTGCCAAGCTGCCGCAACGTGCCGTGGAGGACACCAAGCGCGTCATCAACCTCCACCTGGAGCGCGCGGTGCTCGCGACCATCGACTTCGCGTTGTCCGCGGAGAACCGGTCGTTCGACTCCGCCGAGCTGCGCGCCAACCTCGACCGCATGCGCGACAAGTCGTAAGTCGTGAGCGACAGGGGCGCACCGCTGCTGGTCGAGGTCACCGACCGGGTGGCGACGCTGACCTTGAACCGTCCGGACTCCCGCAACGCTCTCAACCGCGAGCTGGCCGGCGCGATGTGGGACGCGGTCGCTGCGGCCGGTGCCGACCCCGCTGTCGATGTCGTCGTACTGACCGGCGCCGACCCGGCTTTCTGCGCGGGGGTGGACCTCAAGGAGGTGGCGGCGACCGCTGGCCCGTCCACTGCCGTCATCGATGACCCGGGTCAGCGGCCGGGGCGCGACGTCAACGGGCTCTATCGGTTCATCCCCGTCATCGACAAGCCCGTCATCGCCGCGGTCAACGGCACCTGTGTCACCGGCGGGCTCGAGCTCGCGCTGCAGTGCACACTTCGTGTCGCTTCCGACCGGGCCCGGTTCGGGGACACGCACGCGCGCGTCGGCATCATGCCGGGCGGTGGCATCACGGTGCTGCTGGCGCAGACCGTTGGGTGGGCCCGCGCGGTGGAGATGTCGTTGACCGGCGACTTCTTCGACGCGGAGACCGCGCTGCAGTGGGGCCTCGTCAACCACGTCGTCGCGCACGACCAGCTCTTGCCGTTCGCGCACGAGCTTGCCGCACACATCGCCGGTAACGACCAGGAGGGCGTCCGACGGCTCCTGCGCCACTATCGCCGCATCGCCAATGCGGCCACGCTCGACGAGGCGCATCTGATGGAGGGCTACCTCGCCGAGACCTGGGCGCCCGGAACCGGACTGGTCGCCGAGCGCTTCGACACCGTCGTCAGTCGCGGTCGCGAGCAAGGCGCCTGATGCTCGTCGACACCTTTCTCGGATCGATCGAGCAGGCCGCGTCGGTCGCCCGGGAGGCAGAGAGCGGCGGCTTCGCCGGTGCCTTCACCGGTGAGGTGTCCGCCGACCCGTTCTTGCCTCTCGTTGCCGCCGCGAGCGAGACCGAACGTCTCGAGCTCGGTACGGCGATTGCGGTCGCGTTCGCGCGATCGCCGATGGCCGTCGCCTACACGGCCAACGACCTGCAGCGAGCCAGCCGGGGTCGCTTCATCCTCGGGCTCGGGTCCCAGGTCCGCGCGCACATCGAGCGTCGCTTCGCGATGCCGTGGGGGCGGCCGGCGGACCAGATGCGTGACTTCGTTCTCGCCTTGCGCGCCATCTGGCAGTCGTGGTCTCGACGCGAGCCGCTCGCGTTCGAGAGCGAGCACTACCGGCACACGCTCATGACGCCGATGTTCGTACCGCCGCCGCACGAGTTCGGGCCGCCTCCGGTCTGGGTCGCCGGCGTGGGCGATGTCATGACCCGGGTTGCCGGCGAGGTCGCCGATGGTTTCGTCTGTCACGCCTTCTCGACGCCGCGATGGATCCGCGAGCGCACATTGCCGGCGCTGACAGCGGGTCGCGAACGCGCCGGCAAGTCGCTGGAAGACTTCACGGTCAAGGCGACCGTGTTCCTCGCCACCGGCAGCGACCAGGAGATCGAGGCAGCCGTCGCGAAGATCCGGTCACAAGTCGCGTTCTACGCGTCGACTTCGACCTACCGCCCGCTGCTCGAGCTGCATGGTTGGGCCGATCTCGGCCCAGAGCTGAGCCGGTTGGCCAAGGCAGGTGACTGGTCGGCGATGGCCGCGCTCATCGACCACGACGTCTTGGACAGTTGCGCGGTGATCGCGCCGCCCGACAAGGTCGACGCGACCGTGAAAGATCGGTACGGCGGCCTGGTCGACCGCATCTCGTTCTGGCCACATGAAAGTGGGAGGCTGCTGACATGCACATGAACGACATGGTTTTGGTGAGCATCGACGATCACATGATCGAGCCGCCCGACATGTTCAAGAACCACGTGCCCGCGAAGTACCTGGACCAGGTGCCCAAGGTCGTGCGCAACGCCGAGGGCGTCGACGAGTGGGTGTTTCAGGGCGAGAAGACGCGCACATCGTTCGGCATGGCAGCGACCGTCGGTTGGCCGCCGGAGGAGTGGGGGTTCAACCCGGGTTCCTACACGGAGCTGCGCCCTGGCTGCTTCGACGTACACCAGCGAGTGGCGGACATGAACGCCAACGGTGTCCTGGCCCAGATGAACTTCCCCACCATGGCCGGCTGGAACGCGCGCACATTCGCCGAAGGCCCGAACAAAGAGCTCGGCCTGGTCATGCTGCGTGCCTACAACGACTGGGCCATCGACGAGTGGTGCGGCGCCTACCCGGGTCGTTTCATCCCCTTGGGCATGGTGCCCATGTGGGACGTCGACCTGGCAGTCGACGAGATCCACCGCGCCGCCAAGAAGGGGTGCCGGTCGATCAGCTTCCTCGAAACGCCGCACGTGCAGGGCTACCCAAGCTTTCTGTCCGGCTATTGGGACCCGATGTTCAAGGCGCTGTGCGAGGAGAACATGGTGCTGTCGCTGCACATCGGGGCCGGCTTCGACGTCATCAAGCGTCCGCCGGAGGCGCCGGTCGACCACTTGATGGTGCTCGCCTGTCAGATCAGTGCGATCACCGCGCAGGACCTGCTGTTCGGTCCGACCCTGCGCGCGTTCCCGGACCTGAAAGTTGCCCTCTCCGAGGGCGGGATCGGATGGATCCCGTTCTACTTCGACCGCATCGACCGGCATTTCGAGAACCAGGCCTGGCTGCACGACGCGGAGGACTTCGGTGGGAAGCTGCCGTCCGAAGTCTTTCGCGACCACATCCTCGCCTGCTACATCACCGACCCATCCGGACTGCTGCTCCGCGACCGCATCGGGATCGACATCATCGCGTGGGAGTGCGACTACCCACACACCGACACGACCTGGCCGAAATCACCCGAGTTCTCCTGGAAGGAGCTGCAGGACGCGGGTTGCCGCGACGACGAGATCGACAAGATCACCTGGCAGAACGCGTGTCGGTTCTTCGACTGGGACCCTTTCAAACACATCCCCAAGGACCAGGCGACGGTCGGCGCACTGCGCGGACTGGCCAAGGACGTCGACGTCACGCGGATGCCGCGCGCAGAGTGGCGTCAGCGCAACGAGGCCGCCGGCATCGGCATCTTCACCTGATGCCCAAGGGAGTCTTTGTCGTACAGTCGAGCGCGCTCGACGCCGAGCACGAGGCGGAGTTCGACGAGTGGTACGCGAGTGAGCACATCCCGGACGTTCTCGACGTACCGGGGTTCGTGTCGGCACGACGGTTCCGCATCGTCGACGGCGGGCCCGACGCGCACACCTTCCTGACCATCTATGAGATCGACGCTGACGATGTGCGCGCGCCGCTGGCGGAGGTGTTCCGTCGGACTCAGTCGGGTGAGATGAGCATCCCGGAGCACGTGCGCAAGGGTCGGGCGCCGGCGACGGCCCTCTATGAGCTCACCGGTGACGATGTCGCTGGATGACCTGCTCCGCATGGACGGTCGTGCGGCCATCGTCACCGGCGGGGGGCGCGGCATCGGCCGGGCAATCGCGTTGGCGTTCGCCGAGCTCGGTGCTCGTGTTGCGGTGCTCGCCCGCTCGCCCGACGAGATCAACGCCGTGCAGCAGGAGATCGAGGCGGGCGGGGGGCAAGCAGTTGCGGTGGCGGTGGACATCAGCGATCCGGCGCGGGTGAAAGACGCTTTCGCCACGATCACTGACGAACTCGGGCCGGTGGACACGGTCGTCAACAACGCCGGCAACCTGCTCTACAAGTCCTTCGTCCCGCTGCCGGACGCACCGGCGCACTTCCCGAAGTTCGACGGGCCGATCACCGATGACGAGTGGACGTCAGTGCTCGGCACTCACCTCGACGGCACCATCTATCTGCTGCGCGAAGCCATGCCCGGCATGCTTGAGCAGCGGCAGGGGCGCGTCGTCAACATCGTCAGCAACTCGATCCTGCGCCACGGTCCGTTCGTCAGCTCGTATGACACGGCCAAGGGTGCGGTTGCTGCGTTGACCCGGAGCCTCGCGCACGAGGTGGCCTACTACGGCGTCACGGTCAACGCGATCGCCGCCGGTCACTTCTACACGGCGATGACCGCAGCGATGCACGACGATCCCGACGCCAACCGCCGGGTGCTCCAACGCGTCCCGATGCGTCGCATCGGCGACCTGCAGGAGATCGCAGCTCTGGCCGCCTACCTGGTCAGCCAACCGGCCGGGTTCATGACCGGGCAGGTCATCGCCCTCGACGGCGGCGAGTCCCTCTAGCCGCTCAACTAGGGGACCAGGGGAGCAGGTCGTCGTCGAGCTGGACCTTGAAGGTGTGCAGGACCATCGCGAGCAGGTCGTAGGCGCCGACCGTGAACACGAGGTCGAGCAGCTGCTGGTCGGTCAGCTCGGCGACGAGTGCCTGATACGTCTGCTCCGACACCTGCGCATCGTTGACCAGCTCGTCGACGGCGCTCAGCAGTGCCGTCTCGCTGGAGCCCCACCGGTTCGGATCGATGTCGCCGCGCACAGCGGCAATCTCGTCGCGGGTCAGCCCGACGTCGAGAGCGAGTACGACGTGCTGGGCGAACTCGTAGTCAGCGCCCCGAACCCCGGCGACGCGCAGGATCGTCAGCTCTCGTTGCCGGTCAGTGAGCGTCGACTCGTAGAGCAGGTGCGCAACGAAGCCGTGATAGGCAGCCGTGAGTGCCGGGTGCCGTGCGAACGTACCGAGCAGGTTGAGTCCCTTTGGATGGTCGGGGGCCCGCGGCGTCGGCGGCGTCAGCGGCGCGAGGGCGGCGCGCATCTCCGGGGGCCACTCGCGCGGGCGCAACGGCTCGAGCCGCGGGTCGGACATCAGTTGACGAACTCGGCGGCGCGGTGATGGAACCGCCAACCTGCTTTGGTTTGGTGCAGCGTGTCGGTGTAGCGGCCGACGAGCTGCACGGCCCAACCGGCTTCGCGGCGGAGCAGGAAGACGATGTCGCTCACCGCCCGCGCTTCGTGGTCGTCGGCGTCGGTCACCAACGTGTTGACGACCAGATGTCGCTGCGGCACTTGCGGCACGAGCTTGGCGTAGATCTCACGCAGTGCGGCGTGGCCTTGGTGCGCACCGATGAACGGGATGTCGACGCTGCCGTCGGCGCAGAAGGTCGCAACGATGTCGTCGGTGCGACCGTCGTCGAGCGCTTGGGTGTAGGTGGCGATGGTTTGACTGATGCCCTGCACCGTCGCTGCGTCAATTGTCGTCATCTCAGAAACCCAGGTCAGCGATCGGCTGCTCGAGCGGGTTGACGTTGATCTTCCGCAGCGCCGGTGTCAGCTTTTCGTAGGGCAGGCCGCGCAGGAACCCGTCGACCATGCGCTCGAAGTTGGAGACGCCACCCTCAGCCTCGGCCGACAACCGCATGTATTCAAAACCTCTGCTGTGCAAGCCCTTTTGCTGCTTCGGCAGGTTGGAGAAGTCCTGTCGAGGGATCGGCGGCCACCGCGGGTCGTCCGCCTCCCACAACTCCGGTCGCGCCGGTGTCGGCGGTTCCTCGCCGGGGGCGAACCGCGTCAGCGACCAGATCTCCATCATCGTCTCCTCCGGCCCGAGCGGCCGGAACCGATACTGCGATGCGCTGCTGTACATGGGGAGTACGAAGAAGTGCGGAAACGCGTAGTACATCGACTCGCCGATCCCGCGACCCTCGAGGTCGTTGAGATCAGGGATCACCGCGCCGGCGTCGCGGTGATGGTTGACGACTGCCTCGTTGAGAGAGCGTTGCCAGGTCGCCATCGCATTCATCGGCTCGGCGGGCAGCTCGATCGTCTCGCGCAAGCGCTCGGCGACCCGCACGTCGGTGGCGTGCACCATGCCCGCCATGCCTTCGCTCATCGTGCGCAGGTACGTCAGCTCACCGTCGAGCCACACTCCCGGCTCGAACGGCTTGCCTGCCTTGGGAATCATCCGGCCCGGGATGCGCAGCTGCGGATGCGACTCCAGCACGTGGTACTGCTCCTGGAACGCCGCCTCGGCCAGCTTCCAGTTGACCGGGAGCCGGCAGGCATACCACCACTCGGCGCGCATGGTCTCGAACTCCCAGGCGTCCATGACGGACGCGAAGGGCTCGATGCATTCTCGCAGCGGCGGGGCGGCGTCGTCGAGGTTGATCCAGGCGCATCCGCCCCACGTCTCGCATTGCACCGGGACGAGGTCGAGCTCTTCGGGGCTGAGGTTCCCCTCGCGGAAGGTACGACGCCGGGTCACCGCGGTGTTCTTGCCGTCGGGTCCGTAGCACCAGCCGTGGAACGGACAGATGAAGCCGGACTCGCATCGCCCGGTGCCCTGTGCGACCCGGACAGCGCGGTGCCGGCAGGCGTTCTGGAACGCCTGCGCACCGCCGTCCTCGGTGCGGACGACGATGACGGACTGGTCGAGGAACTCATACTCCGCGAAGTCGAACGGGTTGGGGATCTCTTCCAGCCGGCAGGCCATCTGCCAGACGCGCGGCCACAGCTGCTCGGTTTCGAGCCGGTAGAAGTCCGGGTCGTAGTAGCGCTGCTTGGGTGCCCGGTCCGGTGATTCCATCGGGAACAGCACGATGAGAACGTACACCACGCTTTAGTAGAATGGTCTTCTCATGGGATCCAACGTGGACGTCGACGTGCTCGTCGTCGGTGCGGGCATCACCGGGATCCACCAGCTCTACCGTGCGCGCGAGGCTGGCTTCTCGGTGCAGCTGCTCGAGGCCGGCGACGGTCCCGGCGGCACCTGGTTCTGGAACCGCTATCCCGGCGCGCGCTTCGACTCGGAGAGCTACAGCTACGCCTACCTCTTCTCCAAGGAGCTGTGGGAGGAGTGGGAGTGGCAGGAGCACTTCGCCGGCCAGCCGGAGATCGAGCGCTACCTCAACCACGTCGTCGACAAGTTCGACCTGCGGCGAGACATGCGGTTCGGCGCGCGCGTCACCTCCGCGTCGTACGACGAGGCGACGGCGACGTGGAAGGTGCGGACCTCGGACAGCAAGGCGATCACCGCGCGGTTCCTCGTCGCCGCGACGGGGATCCTGTCGGTACCGTTCTTCCCGGACGTGCCCGGTCGCGACGACTTCCGCGGCGAGCAGCACCACACCGGTCTCTGGCCGTCGACGCCCGTCGACTTCGCGGACAAGCGTGTCGCCGTCGTCGGCACCGGGTCGAGCGGCGTACAGATCATCCCCGTCATCGCGCAGGAGGCGGCGGCGCTCACGGTCTACCAGCGCACCCCGAACTGGTGCACCCCGCTCAACAACGCGCCGATCACGGACGACCAGCAGGCCTGGTTGAGAGCCGACTTCGCCGCCATCAAGGAGACGCTCGACACGTCACCGGCGGGGTTCCTGCACCAGATGCATGACCGTAAGGCCGCTGAGGACGACGAGCGGCAGCGTCACCAGTTCTTCGAGAAGATGTGGGCGAGCCCCGGATTCTCCAAGCTCACCAGCAACTACACCGACCTGTTCTTCGACGCCGACACCAACGCACAGTGGTGCGAGTTCGTCGCGGACAAGGTACGAAGCCTCGTGCACGAGACCGCCGTCGCGGACAAGCTGATCCCCAAGGACCACCGGTTCGGTGAGAAGCGTCCGCCGTTCGTGACCGGCTACTACGAGTCGTTCAACCAACCCAATGTTTCGCTCGTCGACCTCAGCGAGACGCCGATCGTGCGCGTGACCGAGGCCGGCATCGAGACGACCGCCGGATCGCGTGAGTTCGACCTCATCGTGTGGGCGACAGGATTCGACTTCGGCACCGGCGCGCTGCTGCGCATGGGCATCCAGGGTCGCGACGGCTTGGCACTTGCCGACCACTGGGCCGACGGTCCGACCACGTTTCTCGGCGTGCAGACCGAGGGTTTCCCCAACTTCTTCTTTCCCGGCGGTCCGCACGCAGCGGCCGGCAACAACCCGCGCTACAACGGCGACCAGGTCGACTTCATCACCGATCTCCTCGTCCATGCGCGTGACCATGGTTACGACCTCATCGAGGTTGACCCGGCCGCCGAGCAGGCGTGGGTGGCGATGATCGAGCGCAACGTCGCCAGGCAGTCGTTCACCGAGAAGAGCTACTACTTCGGCACCAACGTCCCGGGCAAGCCGCGCCGGTTCCTGCTCAACTCCGGCGGACGGCCGAAGCTGCACAAGGAGATCGCGAAGATCAAGAGCAACGACTACAAAGCGTTCCGGCTGTCGACGGTTCAGGGTTCATGACGATGTCGGTAGCCGAGACCTACGGACCCTGGGCGATCGTGGCGGGCGCCTCCGATGGTGTCGGAGCGGCCTTCGCCGAGGAGCTCGCGCGACGTGGCGTCAACGTCGTCCTTGTCGCGCGCCGTCGTCAACTGCTCGACGAGCTCGCCGCTCGTCTCGACGTCGCGACGCGCGCGATCACCCTCGACCTCAGCACGCCGACGGCGACCGAGGAGCTCGCCGCCGCGACCAGCGACCTCGAGATCGGGCTGTTCGTCTACAACGCTGGCGCCGACAGCGTCAACAAGGTCTTGCTGGAGCGCGACCTCGACGAGCTGCGCGGCTTCGTACGCCGTAACTGCACCGCGGTGCTCGAGGCCTGCCACCACTTCGGCGGCGCGATGGTGTCGCGTGGGCGCGGCGGTGTGGTGCTCGTGACGTCCGGTGCGGCGTGGTGCGGCGGGCACACGTTGTCGGTCTATGGCGCGACCAAGGCGTTCGACCTGGTCCTCGCCGAAGGTCTGTGGGCCGAGTGGCGACAACACGGTGTCGACGTACTCGCACTTGTCCTTGGACCCACGGACACACCGTCGCTGCAGGGCTCGCTCGACCGTAGTGGCGGCAAGATGGACCGACTTGCTGATCCGGCAGACGTCGCCGCGGAGGCGATCGCGCATCTCGCCGACGGGCCGACATGGAGCTACGGGATGCCGGACCCGGCTGGTCCGCCACCGCTCGGCACTTTGTCCCGCCGCCAAGCAGTCGAGCTGATGAGCGCCGGCGCCGCCGCCGTGCACAGCAAACCGGATGCCTGATCAGCTCCTGATCAGCACCTCCCCGTCAGTCCACTTCGGTATGTTCCCGACCGCATTTGGCCGCCGTCCCTCAGACGGTGGCGATGGGAGTGAGCGGGGAACCGACCGTGCCGGGTAGCCGCAGCGGCGGGGCGGTGAGCAGGAAGCGGTTGCGGTCGTGCGCGCGCAGCCACGTCGCGAGCTCGTGCAAGTACCACATCTCGCCGAGCGGCACGCCGAGCTTGAACAGGCACAAGTGGTGGATGGGCAGGAACGAGTGCCGGCTCGGGTCCTTGTCCTTGCCGAGCAGGCCCTCGACCGCGTAGTTGTCCGCGACCAACGCCGAGATCTGCGAGTCCGCGATCCATTCGAGCAAGGCGTCGTCCTTGGCATCGAGATAGCTCGATGTGGTGAACAGCTTGCGCGGGTCGGGGTTGCGGGCCCACTCGAGCACGCGCGTGGCATAACCGGTGTGCAGCAGCAACATGTCGCCCGGCTCGACCACGACGTTGTCGGCGGCCATGATCTCGCGCAACGTGGAGAGATCGACACCGCGCCATTCGTCGCCGAGCTGATGCGCGAGGTCGACGAGGACACCGCGGCCTTGTACGCCGTGAAAAGCCATGTGCTCGAGACCGAGGTGTTTCGCGAAACAACGATGGCCGGCGCCGTCACCGGTGGCGTCGTCGGTGGGGCCAACAAGATCGACACCCGCGCGGTAGCCGTTGTAGTAGACGGGCTCGTCGACGCCGTCGCCGTCCGCGTCGTACTCCGCGCCCACATGCGCGAGTGAGTCCCACTGCGTTGAGTACTGCAGCGACAACGTGACGACATCGTCGGCCCAGACGTCGACGTACTTCGGATCTCCGAAGTCCGGCATCTCGCTCATGCGCACGTTGTAGAAGACGCCGGGCGCGCCGGCCATGTCTTCAGTTGGTGCGAGCTTCGGCGGGTGGCGGCGCTGGTTGAGCGCAGTGCCGCCCGGAAAGTCGAGGGGGAGGCTCAGGCAGAACGTGATGCCAGCCTCGACCTCGCGGATGCCCTGCAACACCTTCTCGGAGGTGAGCAGGTTGATGCGGCCGAGCTCGTCGTCGTCGCCCCAGTCGCCCCAGGTCGAGCCGGGAGGTCGCCGGGTCCAGCGCTTCGGCACTGCGTTGTCTCCTTCGCCGCGCGGGCGGTACGGTGGACCGATCGTTCCAAGAACCGTAGCGCCCACCAGAAGTAGCGGAGCCGAAACATGATCGGCAATGACTTCGTCGTCTCGGGTGACGGGCACGTGCTGGAGCCCGGCGACCTGTTCAAGACGCGCCTGCCCAAGCACCTACGCGACCGTGCGGTGTGGGAAGAGGACTTCGAGGTCGAGCCTCTGGTGGAGGGCGGCGCACGCATCTTCCGGCGGCTGCACACCGCCGGGTATGAGGGCTGGACGATCTCGCGCTATCGCCAGACAAGCGGCCGGATGCCCGAGGGCGACCCCGAGATGATCCTCGAGGACATGGCCGTCGACGGTGTCGACGTGCAGGTCATGCATCCGAACCTGTCGCTGTTCGGGCTCTACTCCGACGACCACGAGCTGTCGATGGCGCACGCCCGCGTCTACAACGACTACATCGCCGAGCGGTTCTCGCCGTACTTCGACCGGCTCTGCCCGACCGCACCTATCCCGATTAGCGACGTCGGCGATGCGGTGGCCGAGATCGAGCGGGTCGCGGCGGCCGGGTTCCGCGCGATCCTGTTGCCGGCGACGCCGCCACGGAACTACTACACACGCGATCTCGATCCGGTCTGGTCCGCGGCGTCAGAGACGGGCATGCGCGTCTTCTTCCACACGCAGACCGGCGGCGTCAAGGTCGATGACACCGAAGCCGTGACGCTCAAGGTCGTTCTCGAGAACGCGGCGCAAGTGAATCAGCCCATGACCGACAAGGCTGCGGCCAAGCGGATGGTCACCCAGGCCGTCTACAGCACACTCGTCCCGCAGCAGCTGATCTGCCAACTCATCGGCGGCGGCGTGCCCGATCGCTTCCCCAACCTCCACTTCTCGTTGATCGAGTTCAACGCCCACTGGCTCGCGTCGCTCG
>JAICMI010000175.1 GCA_025929315.1 Frankiaceae bacterium | reverse complement strand
TCGACGCCCTTCGCGATCGCGGCGGGCACCTCCTTGGCCTTGCCGTAGCCGACGCCGACCTGGCCGTCGCCGTCACCGACGATGACGAGCGCGGTGAAGCTGAACCGACGGCCACCCTTGACGACCTTGGCCACGCGGTTGATCGCGACGACCCGCTCGAGGTAGGCCGTCTTCTCGGCCGCGGCGCCTCGACCCTCGCGGCGGTCCCGCCGCTCGTTGCCGCCGGCGGAGCCGCGGCGCTGGGGTCCTGGCATCAGAGGTTCCTTCCGTCGTACATCTCGTGGGGGCTGTTCATCAGAACTGGAGCCCCCCTTCGCGAGCCGCGTCGGCCAGCGCAGCGATGCGGCCGTGGTACTGGTAGCCGCCACGGTCGAACACGACCGCGTCGATGCCGGCGGCCTTCGCGCGCTGCGCCACGAGCCGGCCGACCTCCTGCGCCTTCGCGGTCTTGTCGCCGCCGACGGTGCGCACGGAGTCGTCGAGGGTGGACGCGTGCGCGATCGTGCGACCCGCGGTGTCGTCGATGACCGAGGCGTAGATGTGGCGGGCGGAGCGGAAGACCGCCAGCCGTGGCCGGTCGACCGAGCCGAAGACGCGCTTGCGGACACGCAGGTGGCGCCGCAGCCGCTGCAGCCGGCGCTGGTTGCCCCGGCGCGGGACGAGCGAGGTGGACGACATCACTTACCAGCCTTTCCGGCCTTGCGGCGGACGACCTCGCCCGCATAACGCACGCCCTTGCCCTTGTAGGGCTCCGGCTTGCGGATCGCTCGAATGTTGGCCGCGACCTGGCCGACCTGCTGCTTGTCGATGCCCTCGACGTGGAAGCGGGTCGGTGTCTCGACGGTGAACGTCACCCCCGCAGGAGCGGCGACGACGACAGAGTGGCTGAAGCCGAGCGCGAATTCCAAGTCGGCGCCGCGCGCCTGCACGCGGTAGCCGGTGCCGACGATCTCGAGGGTCTTGCGGTAACCCTCGGTGACCCCGGTCACCATGTTGGCGACCAGCGTGCGCGACAGGCCGTGCAGCGCCTTGCTCCGACTCTCGTCGTCGGGCCGGACCAGCACGATCGCGCCGTCGTCCTGCTGCACGGTGATCGGTGCGGCCACGGTGTGGGAGAGCGTGCCCTTGGGACCCTTCACGGTCAGGTCGCTGCCCGCGATCGTGACCTCGACGCCGCCGGGAAGGGGGACGGGTTGCTTGCCGATGCGTGACATGTCAGTCCTCCCTTCTCACCAGACGTAGGCGAGGACTTCCCCGCCTACTCCGCGCTTGGCGGCCTGCTTGTCGGTCAGCAGGCCGGTCGAGGTCGAGATGATGGCAACACCCAGGCCGCCCAGGACGCGCGGCAGGTTGGTCGCCTTCGCGTAGACCCGCAGCCCGGGCTTGGAGATACGGCGTACGCCAGCGATCGTGCGCTCACGGTTGGGGCCGTACTTCAGCTCGACCACCAGGGACTGGCCCGGGTGCTCGCTGGCCTCCTCGACCCGCCAGCCGGAGATGTAGCCCTCCTGCTGCAGGATCTCGGCGATGTGCGACTTGATCTTGGAGTGCGGCATGACCACGGATTCGTGGTAGGCGTGGTTCGCGTTGCGCAGCCGCGTGAGCATGTCTGCGATCGGGTCGGTCATTGTCATGACGTGGCCATCAGGCCTTTCCCGTCCCGGTTTCTGGCGACAATCCAGTCGCGAGACCTTGGACGCAGTTGTCGTTGGGGAATTACCACGAGCTCTTGGTGACGCCGGGCAGCTCGCCCGCGTGCGCCATCTGCCGGACGCAGATGCGGCACAGCCCGAACTTGCGGTAGACGGAGTGCGGCCGTCCACAGCGCGAGCAGCGGGTGTAGCCGCGCACCTTGAACTTCGGCTTGCGGGCCGCCTTCGCGATCAGTGCCTTCTTCGCCATCCGTCCTCAGTCCTTGAAGGGGAAGCCGAGCGCGCGCAGCAGAGCGCGACCCTCGTCATCCGTCGAAGCGGTCGTCACGACCGTGATGTCCATGCCACGGACGCGGTCGATGCTGTCCTGGTTGATCTCGTGGAACATCGACTGCTCGTTGAGACCGAACGTGTAGTTGCCGTTGCCGTCGAACTGCTGGCTCGACAACCCGCGGAAGTCGCGGATGCGGGGCAGTGCGATCG
>JAICMI010000031.1 GCA_025929315.1 Frankiaceae bacterium | reverse complement strand
CGCCCCCGCCCCCCCCGCGGGGTGGGGGGGGGGGTTTGGCGCCGCCGCCTCTTCCATGTCTCAGTGGGCGAAGAGTGACCGGGCGATGTTGATCGCACCGGGACCGACGGTGACGACGAACATGGCCGGGAAGATTCCGAACACGACTGGAAACAGGATCTTGACCGGAGTCTTCGCCGCTTCTTCGCGCGCCCGCTGCCGCCGGAGCAGTCGGACCTGATGGGACTGCACGCGTAGGACGTCACCGACAGCAATACCGAGCTCGTCGGCTTGATGCAGGGCCACCACAAAGGCGGACAGCTCGCGGACGTCCGTACGACGACGCAGTAGGTCCAATGCGTGCCGCCGGTCGACCCCGAGCTCGATCTCGGCCAGCATGCGGCGCAGCTCATCGCCAAGCGGGCCGGACAGCCGATCGGTGACGACGCCGACCGCCTGCTCCAGACCGAGTCCTGCCTCCACCGTGATGGCGAGCAGGTCCAATGCATCCGGAAGATCCCGTGCGATCTGGTGCTGACGCGCCCGGGCGCGACTGTCGAGCAGCAGGTCCGGCACGAACGACGCCAGGGCGCCGCCGCCGACGACGGCGACGAACCAGGGAATCCGATGCGGGTGCGCGACAAGTGCGAACACAGCACCGAGTGCGGCGGCTGAAGCCTTGCGCACCAACACGTTTTCGACGGTGAGTTTTCCTTCCAGGCCTGCGTAGATGAGGCGTCGTCCGATGAGGTCGAGTCGCGCCGTAGGAGACAGCGTCCGCATCATCCGTGCGGCCTGTGCGAGCAAGGGCTCGAGAGCACGGTGGACGACACCCGGCTTCACGACGGGGGCCTCGTCGTACATCACCCCGACGTTTGCGGCCTCCGCCACCGCGTGCCGACTGGCGAACAGACCCGCGGCAACGACGCCGCAGCCGACAGCGACGAACAGACTCGCAAGAGCGATCACGTCACACCTCCACGCGCACGATGCGTCGCATCCATGCGAAGCCGGCGAGCATCAACACAGAGGACCCAGCGACCATCACAAGTCCGAGCGGGTCTCTGAAGAGCGTCATCAAGTAGTGCGGGTTCGTCATCATCAGGAAAGCGGCCATTGCGAACGGCAAGCCGCCGAGGATGTAGGCGGACAGGCGGCCTTCGGCGGTCAGTGCCTTGAGCTCGCGGCGTACCTCGTCGCGCTCGCGCATGGTGCGCGCGACGACACGAAGGATCTCCGCGAGCTTGCCACCTGTGCGCTGCTGCACACCGATCGCGGTGACCGTCCAGTCCAGGTCGGCTGAACCGATGCGGACGGCGGCCTCCTCCATCGCCTCGGGCAGAGGGGCGCCCATCCGGGTCGCGGTGAGCACTCGACCGAACTCGCCCGCCGCCGGCTCGTCCGCTTCGTCGACCACTAGCTGGAAAGCATGCGAGACGCTCGCCCCGGACTCCAGGCTGGCCGCCACGAGATCGAGCACGTCCGGGAACTGTGCGTCGAAGGCGGACCGCCGGCGAGTGACCGAGCGCACCATCAACAGGTACGGCGTCATCAAGGCCAGCCCGGCCAGGACGATTCCGACCACCGGCCCCATGACGGCAAACCCGATCACTCCGGCCAGCCCACCGGTGACCGCACTGACGATCGCGAACTCGCCGGGCGCCAGTGTCCAGTCGCTGCGATCGAGGACGGAGGCAAGCCGGTGGAACACCGAAGCACTGCCGAGTGCGCGTTCGGCGAGAAGGCCGCTGCGCGCGAGCAGGGAACTAGTCTCCTCGGCGTCTTCCGGCCGCGCCGGCGACAGCGATTGCAGGTCGAGAACAGCGCGGAGGTCACGAACGTTCCGTCGCTTGGTGCGTTCGTTGCCGACAACCGCGACGATGATGCCGGTCGCCATCAGCAATCCGGCCAGGAGCGGGATCACCGCCGGCCTCGCTGCTTGGGTGCACTTGTGCTCGCGCGAAACACCGAAGTCGGGATCGACGCACCGTGTTGTGCCAGCCGTTCCGCGCAGCGGGGGCGCAGGCCGGTTGCGCGAATGGCTCCCTGGCTGGTGCGAGTGAACACGTCCTGCAACGTGATGGTGTCTCCCTCCCGGCCCTGCACCTCGGAGACCGCGCTGACGACTCGTCCGCCGTCGGAACGCCGGTCCAGCTGCACGATCAAGTCGATGGAGCTGGCGATCTGCTCGCGTACGGCGCGGAGCGGGAGGTCGACACCGCTCATCAGCACCATTGTCTCGAGGCGCAGCAGCGCGTCGCGCGTGCTGTTGGCGTGAACAGTGGTCAACGAACCCTCGTGACCGGTGTTCATGGCCTGCAACATGTCGATCGCCTCTCCGCCGCGCACCTCACCGACGACGATCCGGTCAGGGCGCATGCGCAGTGCGTTGCGCACGAGGTCGCGGATCGTGATGCGGCCGGCGCCCTCGATGTTGGCCGGCCGTGCTTCGAGCCCCACGACGTGTGACTGGGCTAGCCGCAGCTCGGCCGCATCCTCGATCGTGATGATCCGCTCGTTCGCGGGGATGAAGCCGGAAAGAACGTTGAGCAGCGTGGTCTTACCGGTCGAGGTGCCGCCGGAGACGAGGATGTTCAGCTTGCCGCGCACGGCGGCTTCCAGGAAGACGGCGACATCCGTGCTCAGGGTCTCCTTGCCGATGAGGTCGGCCACAGTCATCGCTGTCTCGGGGAATCGACGAACGGTCAACACCGGACCGCCTGTCGCCAACGGCGGGATGATCGCGTTGATACGGCTGCCGTCCGCAAGCCGGCCGTCCGCCATCGGGCTTGCCTCGTCGACTCTGCGACCGGCGACGGCGAGCATGCGGTCGATGACGTGACGCAGCGCGCGGTCGGACGGGAACCGGACGTCCGTCAGCTCGACTTTGCCTTCGCGCTCGACGTAGACGGTGTCCGAGCCGTTGCACATGACCTCGGTGACGGTCGGGTCCGCCATCAGGGGGGTGAGCGGCCCCCAGCCCAGCATGTCCGACAGCGTTGCCTCGATGAACTCTTCGCGTTCCGCGGGGCCGACGGTGGCGGTCGACGTGCGCATCGCCTTGTCGAGGTTCTTCGTGAGCAGTCGGCGCAGCTCGTCGTCTTCGATGGTCGCCTCAGCCAGCCGGGGGCCGAGCTCTGATACGACGGCGGTCCGGACCTTGGCACGTAGGTCGTCGAGTGCGGAGACGTCGGTCGCCTGCGCGGCACGCACGGGGGTCTGAGGCGTTGCCGACGTGCTGATCCGTCGTCCGGCCGGAGCCGCGCCCGCCGGTGCGCGGCGAGCTTGTACGGCGACGGCGAGGCCGGAGTTGCTGCGACTGTTCTTGCGATCGTCGCCGAGGCGGGAGCTGAGCTTCATGCAGAACCTCCGAAGAGCAGCCGGCGGAAGAACGCGCCGAGGACGTTGGTGGTTGCCGGCGACACCGTGGGGGCCGACGCCTTGTCGGTGGCGCTGATGCCGAGGTCGGCCAACAGGCCGTTGATGGCTGGCACGAGGGCGCGGCTGATCTTGGCCCGCGGCTCGTGGACTGCGACCGTCGTCCCGAGGTTGACGGAGCGGCTGACGGCGCGGTCGACCGGCAACACGCCTTCGAAGCGACCTCCGAATGCGTCGTTGGCCTGCTCGACCGTGATGCCGACATCGCGCTCGGCCTTGTTGAGGACGAGACGGACGCGGTGGTCGTTCATGTCGAGCCGCTGAAGAACGTCCAGGAACGACGTGAGGTTGCGCAGCGACGGAACGTCGAGTGTCGCCAGGACGGCGACGAGGTCCGAGCGGTCGAGCGCAGCGATCACGACGTCGTTGAGCGACGGCGGCGTATCTGCAATGACGATGTCGTAGCGCGGCAGCACCGCGTCCAGAAGCGTCATGGCGTCACGCGCGCCGACGAAGTCCGCGAGCACGGGGTCACGTGGAGCGGTGAGCACGTCGAAACCCAGTGGGTGGTGGTGCACCAGGTCGTCGAGGTGCTCCCGCATCGCCGACGCCGGCAGCCGTTCACCGTTGGTGCCGTACAGACCGTCGTACAGGCTGTAGGCGTGCTGCACTTGCAGAGCGGCGGCGACTTCTCCGAACTGCAGGTCGAGGTCGACGAGCAGCACCCGCGCGCCGGCAGAGGCGAACAGGGACGCGGCGTTGGTCGCGAAGAACGTCTTGCCGCATCCACCGGTTGCTGATGCGATCGTGACGAGCTTGGCAATCGGGCCGACCGGCTCGTCGGGGTCGGACGGGTAGGCGTCGACGACGTCGTCCTCGGGTACTTCGGTGTCCACGTCGACACTTGTGTCGAACGAGCCCGGAGTGAACCGCCCAGCGGCGACCACGAGCTCCGCGAGGGTGAGGTCGGCGCGGCGCAGGACGTTGCGCATCTTGGCGGGCGTCGGTCGACCGCGCATCACGTGCTGGACACCCGCGGCGCGCAAGTCGCCGCAGTGCGGTTCGACGTCGCCGATCTGCGCGACGACGGCGCCGACGGGTTGTAGCCGACGCCAACGCGCCAGCCGACGCAGGCCGACGCTTGTCAGCTCCTGCTCACCGACGATCAGGACGTCGACATCCGGCGGCTGGGCGTCGAACTCGGCCGCGCGCATGTCCCATACGTCGAGGTCCTGGCTGCGCAAGGCGTGCTGCAGCGCGCCGGTGCGGTCGAGGACCGCCACTGAGCGGACGATCGTCAGCATCAGCGGTTGCTGTTCACAACGTCGGTCGGCAGCGCGCCCTTTGGCGTGATGTCGTGTGCGCCGGCGGTCTCGGCGAGGTAGATGTCGCCCAGCGTCGTGGCGTTGACGAGCCGCTCGGCAGTGGTCGGTGGCATGTCGAGCAGCGCGACGACCTTGTCGGTCAGGTCGCTCGCCTTGGTGCGGCTGTCACCGGACTGCTCTTGCGCAACGCTGACGGCGAGGACCTTGACGCCCGTCGCGAAGAGCTTCGTGCGGTTGGAGGCCGTCGTCATCTTCCCGCTCGCGTCGCGGATGTCGTGGTAGGTGGCGAAGACGTCGACGATCGAACCGACGGACAGGTAGCGCGCGACGCCGGGGGAGAGGTCGGTCTCGACCGAGATGGCAACGTGGCCCGGGGCCGGCTTGACGTGTCCGGCTACCGCGGTGTCGGCAAAGCTGCTGCGCGACAGCTGGCCGCCCTTCGGCACCGGACCGGTCAGCACGGCGTTGTCGCCGACGGTGTCCTTGAGCGAGCCGGCATCGCTGAGCGCGCCGGTCGCGACGTACGCCGACGGCACCTTCTCCAGATGCACGCTCGATGCGACATCGCTCACCGGGGTGCCGGCGGCGAGGTCACCGTCAGCCACCAGCACAGAGACTGCGTTCTTGCCGCTCACCGCGCGTTTGTCCACGCTTTGGCCGTAGGCGACGACGATGCCCGCGCCGAGAACGGCGACGATCACGCCGACGACGATGCTGACGTTGAGCTTGCGCATGACTTACTCCTCACGACCCGTGGCATTCACCGCGAGAGTGATGCTCTGGGAGTTGGTGGCATGGACGGCGCTGAGAAACGAGCCAAGTGGTCCGAGGCCGACGGTCTTCTCGATGCGAACGGTGACGGTGCCGCCAGGTTCCGTGGCCGTGGTGACGGTGACGTCGCTGGTGCTGATGCCGGAGCCGCCCTGCGCTTGATAGGCGCGCACGGCTTCCTGCTTGATGTCGTTGACCGACGGCCGCCGACCGCTCGAGCCGTACGCGGGTGTGTTGGGCGTAGCGGTCGCGAACCTGAGCGCGTCTCCCGTTGCGCGCCCGAGCCGAATCTTCTCGACGATGGCACCGCCGATCGGGAACAGGAAGACGGCGATGACCGCCATGACCGTGATGAGCATCCCGAGCTCGATGGCTGCTGCGCCCGCGTCCGCCGTGACCGTTCGTCGCGCTTGCCGGGTCACTCGTACCTCACCGTGACGGTCCGCACGAGCGCGCCCGACTTCGGCAGGAACGGCATCAGCCCACCGATGGCGGCGAGGCCGGGGATGTCGTAGCTCACGGTCACGGTGAGCTCGTTGCCCTCGGCCGCGGCCGGTGTCGGCGCCAATGCCACGTCCGTGGGCGTCGGCAACAAGGGGCCGGCTGCGTTCTCGGCGACAGCCCGTTCCTCGGCGGATGTCGGGTAGACGCCGTGGCTGGGGATCGCTGCGTCACGGGCGACCACGCGCGCGATGTGGTCAGCGACCGCGGCGTAGAAGAAGTACATGCCGGCGTAGATCACGGCGAAGATCAGGACGAGGACGATCGGCGCCACGATCGCAAACTCCAGCGCGGTCGCGCCGTCGTCCTTGCGAATGCGCCTCACGGGGCCCGCCTCAGTGAGGCCCGGAAGCCGCCGGGACCATCGATGGCGCAGGAGCCGAAGTCACCCAGATGTCCGACGTAGTCGGCACCGACCTGCTCCGCACACACCGGCACGAAGTCGAGATAGGGAACGTCGAGCCCTTCGACGCCGCTGATGAGCCGAGCCACCACCAAGGGTGAGTGCGTGTCGATCGCGTCGCGGATCACCGACCGTGCATCCGGTCCGCCTGACGGGGGGTCGATCGCGTCCAGGATGTCGTCATGTGCGCCGTCGAGCATCGATGAGCAGGGTGCGGTCAACGGGTTGGACGCGAGGATCTGCTCGGTCTCGCCCATCCCGTTGATCGCGGCACTGCTTGCATCACCGACGTAGGGGTTGAGGTTGATGCTGTTGCCGGTGGGCAGCCCGACCTCGGGCACGACCACCATGTTCTTGAAGCGACGACGAGCAACCGAGGTGGTGGTCTCCGTCGCGCCCGCGTTGCTGACGATGCGGTCGAAGGGCCCCGTCACATGCCAGCTCATGTCCACGCGTACTCCGGGATAGAGCAGCGCCGGAAGCAGCGGCGACAGATCAGGCACGGTCGGCAGGCCCGGCACGCCCGGCAGACTCGGTGTTGGCACCGGCAGCGGAAGGCCCGCGAGGCCGGTCGCGCAGTCCTCCACCTCGGTGAGCAGGTCCGGGTTGGAGACATAGCTGGGGTGGCAGCTGACCGCGGTCGCATAGCGGCTGCCCAGCCCGTGTCCGTCGTTCGCGTTCGGCAGCGCTACCTCGGAACAGGCGATGTCGAGCGGGTCTTCTCCGTCGTAGGCGAGGCCGAGGTCACGCAGCCGCCGGTCGGTGCGTTGGCCGCCGGCAGTCGCGGCGATGAAGTTGCTGGCGAAGTTGACGTCGCCGAAAGGGATCGCTGCTGCACCTGCAAGAGCGCCGGCGTCGGACGCCCGCTGCAGCTCGCCGTTGGTCGTGCTGCGCACAAGCGTCGTCGTGCCGAGCGCGAAGACCGGCATGATGACGCCCGCCAGAACGATGGCGTAGAGCACGGCGACAGCGCCGTCATCCTGACGGGCGGCGCGAGCGATGCGGTGCAGCATTCGACGACCTCCTCATGTTCACCGGCACACGGCGTGGGCGACCGTGTGCCGGTGTCTGCTCGGATTAGGGGAGCTGCGAGGAGACCGTCTGGAAGGCGTTGTTGACCTGACCGCCGAGGGTCGTGACGATGCCGACGATGACGGCGGCGATCAGCGCGACCATCAGTCCGTACTCGACAGCGGTGGCGCCTTCGTCGTTGCGCACGCGGTCCGCGGCAGTGCTCATGAACGAGAGGAGCGTCACGTAGAGCTTGGCCATGGCCGTAGTCCTTTCTAGTTACCGCATGGCCCGGTTGGCCTAGTCGGCAGTTAGAAAGGTCGGACTACAACGAGGCAGACTGAACGCGGTAACGGGCCATCTTCCGTAGTCAAAAATGACTAAGCGGTGGAAATTTGGCCCGGATTCGAGAGTGCTTGACCAGATATGCGATCGGCCTAGCGATCGAGGTAACGACCCCCGAAGAACATCAGCTCGTCGGACAAAAGCTCGATGCCGATGCCGTCCGGGTCGCGGAGATAGAGCGACTCCGGGATGCCGCGCTGCGGCCCGTCGTAGGGGATGCCCGCTTCGTCCAGCTTTTTTTGCAGTGCCGCATGCTTGTCCGGCGGCACCCCAATGGCAATGTGCTGCACCGTGCCGATGCGTTCCTGCGCCGGCTCGAGCCCTAGGCCTGGGAAGTCGAAGAAGCCGAGCAGTGTCGAGTTGCCGAGATCGAAGAAGAAATGGGATGAGCCGGGATAGTCACGATTCTCCGTCAGCTCGATCAGCGGGAAGCCCAGCAACCCGTCGTAGAACTGGATCGTCTGCTCGACATCACTGCAGATCAATGCCGCGTGATGTATGCCACGAGCATTGCTGACCGGGCGCTCAGCCGATGGTTTGACGTAGCGCTGCTTCAGCTCTTCGCGGCGTTGGGCGAGGCGCGCCCGCTCCGCGTCATCAGGTGGGGCCATGACGTCAAGCCTGCCACGTCATTGGCCGAGGACGACCCCGAGAAACAGAGCAGCCAGGGAGAACGCCGCCGCGGCGGCGCCACCCAGTGCGAGCCACAGGCGCGACTTGGCATGGGTGTGCAGAAGAGCGGCGATGCCGGAGAGGGCGACGAACACCAGTTTCAGGCTGATCGTCGCAGCGAAGCCGTGCCGGTCTTTTTCGTCGTACGACGCCAGGTTCCACACCCCCGTCGCGATGAGTACGGCGAACGCGGTCCAACCCAGCCGCCCGAACTGTCGGGCTGCGACGCGGGGGATGTCCGCGCCGGCGCGGCGCAGGACGGGCACGAGCGCGCCGAGTGTGATCTGGCCGCCGACCCAGATCGTCGCCGCCAGGACATGGAGGAACAGCCGAAGCGACTCGACGTCGATGGGGAACACGCGGACACGCTAGCGAGGCCCTACGGTGATCACCGTGCTCCTGCTGCCCTTGCACGGCGCGTTCCTCGTCATCTTCCTGGCGATCGTGCTGATCAAGCTGTTCGCCCTCATCGACGCGGTCGCTCGTCCTGCGGGCGCGTTCACCTACGCCGACAAGCAGACCAAGCAGATCTGGCTCGCGATCCTGGTCGGGGCGCTGCTCTCGACGTTTCTCAGCTTCCTGACGCTGATCGGTCTGGTGGCTGCCCTCGTCTATTTGCTGGACGTACGACCGGCGGTCACGCAGGAGCGGTAAACGGTCAAGTGGCGGGCATGTGCAGGTGGGTCACCGTGGTGTCGGTGATCGGCTCCTGGCCCACGAAGCGGTAGACGATGGCGCCCTCGTCGGTGCCCGCGAGCTTCACGGACTCGTCCGTCACCTCGTAGATGTCGACCATCCCGGGTGCCTCAGACGTGGCATAGAGACGCGTGACGTGTTCGTCGACGCTCGTGCTCTCGCCGTCACGTGAGCCACCTCGGAGCAAGACCACCGGCATGTGTTGTCAGTGCCCGCAGACGCCGTTGCATAACCTGCAGGACGTGGGCACTCTTCGACTCGAGCTCGACGACGCCAGCCTGCGGGAATGGGATGCCACCGTGCTCGCGTCGGGTCCGGACGGCATCGTCCTGGACCGGTCGGCGTTCTATCCCGGCGGCGGTGGTCAGCCGCCGGACACGGGCGTGCTGTTGTGGGGTGGCGTGCAGACCCGGATTGCCGGGGCGCGCAAGACCACGGACGACGTCTACCTGATCGCCGAAGACGGCGAACCGCTCCCGCCGCCGGGCACCTCCGTGCGCGGCGCCCTGGACGATGACCGACGAAGCGCGCTGATGCGCACTCACTCCTCGTTGCATCTGCTCAACGGGGTCGTCTACCGCGACTTCGACTTGCTCGTCACCAGTGCCGGTATGGAGCCACTGGAAGGCCGGATGGACTTCGACCTGCCGACGGTGCCGGAGGGCTTTCGCGAGCAGGTGCAGGAGACGTGCAACGCAGAGATCGCCGCGGATCGCCAGATCGTCGTACGCAGCATGAAGCGAGACGATGCCTTCGCCATCGAGCAGGTCTCCCGGGCGGCACGCGACCTGGTGCCAGCACATCTCGAGGAGGTGCGGATCGTCGACATCGTCGGACTGGACGTCGAGGCAGATGGCGGCACGCACGTGGCATCCACGAAGCAGATCGGTCGGCTCGAGATCGTCAAAGTCGAGAACAAAGGCAAGGGATTCCGTCGGCTGCGTGTCAAGTTGCACGATGTTTCCTGAGCTCCGCTCCCGCGACCGCCGATGATGCTTCCGTCCGCGCCGCGTTACGGAGCCGCAGCGCTTGCCGATGTCGGTCCGTCGCTTCTCGCTGCGCTCGGCGTCGCCGACGAGGCGAATGTGCTCGACCTGCCGGACACCGCGCGGGCGGTGCTGTTCGTCGTCGACGGGATGGGATGGACCGGGCTGCAAGCTCATGCAGACGCGGCGCCGTATCTGTCGTCGATGCGCGGTCGCGCGCTGACTGCCGGATTCCCCTCGACCACCGTGACGAGCCTCGCGTCCTTGGGCACCGGATTGCCGCCCGGGCAGCACGGGTTGACCGGCTACACGACCTACATGGCCGACGTCGGCTCGGTGGTCAACTGGCTGGCGTGGCGTTCGGTCGGCGAAGGTGCTGACCTGCGCGACCGGTTGGTGCCTGAGGTCGTGCAGCCGCAGCCAACGATCTGGGAACGCGCCGACGCCGCGGGCGTCATTACGACGGTGTGCACGTTCGACAACTTTGCGGACACCGGCCTGACACGCGCGGTGTTGCGCGGTGGCCGTTGGGGTGGCACCTATTCCGAAGGCGACGCGGTCGCCCGAGCGGTCGATGCCGTGAACAACGGCAACCGCGCGTTGACCTACGTCTACGTCAGTGCGCTGGACCTGGTCGGTCACATGCGAGGTCCCGACACGGAGGCGTGGCGAGAGCAGTTGAGCATCGTCGACCGGATCGCCGAACGCCTGTGCGCCGGCGTCGGCTCCGACACCGTGCTCTACATCACCGCCGACCACGGCATGGTGCACGTCCCTGAAGACGCCAAGGTCGATTTCGACGGAACGCTCGCGCTGCGCGAGGGCGTCGTCGCGCTCGCGGGTGAGCCGCGCATGCGCCACGTCCACACGGCGCCGGGCGCTGCGGACGATGTCCGCTCCGCCTGGCAGGAGACGCTCGGCGCGGCCTGGATCGTCGCAACCGCCGACGAGGCGGTCGCGGCGGGTCTGTTCGGTCCCGAAGTCACTCCTACGGCACGTGCGCGCATCGGTGACGTGATCGCCATCGCGGCGGGCAACGGTGGAGTGGTGGAGCGACGAAAGCTGCCGCGGCTCGCTGCCATGCCTGGCCAGCACGGGGCGCTGACGGACGATGACCTGCTCGTACCACTGCTCAGCACTGTCGTCGGGTAAGACTGGACGCATGGTGCACAGCGTTCCGACCGTCACGCTCAACAACGGCGTCGAGATGCCGCAGCTCGGCTTCGGCGTGTTCCTTGTCCCACCCGACGAGGTCGTCGAGCCCGTCCGCACCGCGCTCGACGCGGGCTACCGGCTGATCGACACCGCGACCCTTTATGGCAACGAAGAAGGCGTCGGCCGCGCGATCGCTGACAGCGGCATCCCGCGCGACGAGATCTTCGTCACCACCAAGGTGTGGAACTCCGATCAGGGATACGACCGCACGCTGCAGGCCTTCGACCGCAGCATCAAGCTGCTCGGCCTCGACGTCATCGATCTCTATCTCGTCCACTGGCCTGCACCGGCACAGGACTTGTACGTCGACACGTGGCGCGCCCTGGAGCGGATCTACGCCGACGGCCGTGCCCGCGCCATCGGCGTGTCCAACTTCACCGTCCGCCATCTCGATCGCGTCATCGGCGAGGGCAGCGTCGTACCAGCGGTCAACCAGGTCGAGCTCCACCCCGGCTTGCCGCAGGAGGAGCTGCGTGCCGCCCATGCTCGGCACGGCATTGCGACCGAAGCATGGAGCCCGATCGGTCGGAGCCTTGGCCTGCTAGACCGCCCCGAGGTGGAGACAATCGCGAAGGCGCACGACCGGACGCCGGCTCAGGTAGTGCTGCGCTGGCACCTGCAGCTCGACATCATCGCGATTCCAAAGTCCGTTCGTGCCGAGCGCATCCGCGAGAACCTCGACGTCTTCGACTTCGAGCTCTCAGCGGACGAGATGGCCACGCTGTCGGCGCTCGACAGCCCGGGTCGACTCGGCCCGGACCCTGAAGACTTCAACCGTGTCTGACACACGCATCACCCTCGTCCGGGGCGACATCACCACGCAGGAGGTCGATGCCGTCGTCAACGCCGCCAACAGCGGACTCATGGGTGGCGGTGGTGTCGACGGCGCGATCCTGCGAGCCGGCGGCTCGGCGCAACAGTCTGCGCGACGTGCACTACGGGACCGCATCGGCTCCCTGCCGGCCGGTCACGCGGCTGCGTCGGACGCAGGGGACATGGCGGCCCGTTGGGTCATCCATGTGGTCGGCCCGGTCTACGCCAAGGGCGAGGACCGGTCCGCGGTGCTCGCGTCGTGCTACCGCGAGGCGCTACATGTCGCCGATGAGCTCGACGTCCGGACCGTCGCATTTCCCGCGGTGTCCGCCGGCATCTACGGGTGGCCGATGGCATCGGCCGCGGACATCGCGATCCAGACCGTGGCCGGGACACCGAGCAAAGTCGACGAAGCGCGGTTCGTGCTCTTCAGCGATGAGGCCTTCAGCGAGTTCAGCAGGGCGCTGTCAGAACTTCAGTAGCTCCGACCACGAGTCGAGAAGCGTCGCGTCGCCTTCCACCTCGAGCGACGTCCACTTGACCCGGTTGTACGACGCCAACAGCAGCGCGCTCGGCGTGCCGCGCACAGTGACGTCAGGATCCTTCGAGACTACGGGGCGTTCGACCCCGTCAGGTCCCACCCGCACCGGCCATTCGCCCTCGTCGGCCGCGGCGAACAAGAAGGTCGCCGATGGCAGCGTCACGCCGTCTCGCGCAACGATGCGCGGCAGGAGGATGGCGAGCATCTCGTCCAAGCCGTCGCGCGCCAGATCGTCGTCGATCGGCTGTGCGACACCGTGTGCGCGTTGTGCGTCGTAGCGATGCACCGCCGACTCGTGCGCCATCCGACGCGCCCAGAACGCCGCCGTCTGCGAATCGCCGGACCAGTTCCACACCGGCGTATCCGGGTCGGCCGACGAGAGCGCCTCGATGAGATCGTCGAGTGCGTCCGTGAGCCATTCGATCGGGTCGGTCCCGGCGGCAGGCTCAGGCGGGTAGTCCTGCTGCGTCGTCGATCGCTCGCTGACGAGGGTCGCGGCGCGACAGTAGACGCGGCCAAGATGCAGCAGCAGGTCGTCGACCTCCCAGCCGTCACAGGCCGGCACCTCCGCCTCGACGCCGAACCGCGCAGCCGCGAGGATCGCCTCGCCCTCCTTGCGGATCGAGGCAACCAGCTCGCTGTACGAAGGCGTGGCCATCACGAGTCCTCTTCCCGGACACCAGCGGAGAAGTCGAACTCTTCTGGTGGTGTGGCGGGCGTCACCCACCGGATCCAGGCCTTGCCGAACACGCCGTGCAGCTCGTTGGCGCGATCGATCAGATGCTTGTAGGCCGCGTCGAACGCGGCCGTGTCACCGGCCTTGATCGCGTCGCGAACCGGCAGACAGTCCTCGTTGAGGTAGCGCTCCATCTCCTCGGCGTACTTGGGCCGGCTCGTCGCGCACAGTCGTAGCTGCTTGACGATCGACCGGTAGAAGTACTCGGCGAGGCGCCAGTTGCGTGCTTGCGCGGCGTAGTAGAGCCGATGGGTGCGACTCCCCACCTCGGCCATCAGCCGGTCCATGCCCGGCTGCATCAGCGCGAGCTCTTCGAGGGTGAGGTCGCGCTTGCCGTTGTTGACGACGTGGGTGTGGTCAGCGCTCACGGTGCACCTTGTGCTGCGCAGCTTGCGCCCGCGGCCGGACCACCATGAGGTCGATGTTCACGTGTGCAGGACGAGTGACGGTCCACGCGATGCAGTCGGCGATGTCATCGGCGACGAGCACCCCCGGCACCCCGGCATAGACGGCGTCGGCCCGTTCCTGGTCGCCGTCGAAACGCACGACGGAGAACTCTTCGGTCTTGACCATGCCGGGGGCGACGTCGATGACGCGGACGGGCTGGCCACAGAGCTCGAGCCGCAATGCCTCGGTCAGGGCGCGTTCGCCGTATTTGGCTGCGTTGTAACCGCCACCGCCCTCGTAGGCGGCGTGTGCTGCGGTCGACGTCACGTTGACGATCACGCCATCGCCGGAGTCGATCAGGAGCGGCAGCAGCGCCCGGGTCATGCGCATCGTGCCGAGCACGTTGACGTCGTACATCCGACGCCAGTCGTCGTCGTCGGCCTCGGCGATCGGCGCCAGGCCGAAGGCGCCGCCGGCGTTGTTGACCAGGACCCGGCAGCTCGACAGGAGCTCGCGCAGGGCGTCGACCGATGCCTGGTCGGTGACGTCGACGGGGACCGGCGTGCACTCGGTCTCGGCGGCGAGCGCCTGCAACCGGTCCATCCGGCGGGCAGCGGCGACCACCTCGAAGCCTTCTGCTGCGAGCCGGCGAACGGTGGCGGCACCGATGCCGCTGCTCGCACCGGTGACCACGGCAACGCCCGCTCCCACGCGGCCGAGACTAATCAGGTTGCGGGCCGGGATCGGGAATCGGGCAGGATGGTCGCTGGTTTGGTCGGTGGGGTACGGCCGCTGGATCCGCTGGCGGTGACGTCCCACAAGGAGGTGCGGACACGTGGCCCTGCCCGTGACGAACATCCGCCGAAGCCGGCCACCTCGCCGAGTAGCGACGCTCTCGGTGCACACCTCCCCCCTCGACCAGCCCGGCGGCGGCGACGCCGGCGGCATGAACGTCTATGTCTGCGAGGTCGCCAAGCGGCTCGCTGACCTCGGCGTCGAGGTCGAGATCTTCACCCGGGCCACGTCCAGCGACCTGCCGACCAGCGTCGAGCTGGCCCCGGGCGTGACGGTCCGCCACATCACCTCCGGGCCGTACGAAGGGCTGGACAAGAACGACCTGCCGGCCCAGCTCTGCGCGTTCACCAACGGAGTGATGCGGGTCGAGGCGGTGCACGAGCCCGGCTACTTCGACCTCGTCCACTCCCACTACTGGCTGTCCGGTCAGGTCGGTTGGCTCGCCAAGGAACGATGGGGCGTGCCGCTCGTCCACTCGATGCACACCATGGCCAAGGTCAAGAACGCGTCTCTCGCCGAGGGCGACACCCCCGAACCCACCTCACGCGTCGTCGGTGAGGCGCAGGTGGTCGACAACGCCGACCGGCTCATCGCCTCGACCGCAGCCGAGGCCGGTCAGCTCATCGACTTGTATGCCGCCGACCCGGCGCGCGTGGTGACGATCGCGCCGGGCGTCGACCTGGACATCTTCACGCCGGGCGATGCCGTGGCTGCGCGCCGCCGGCTCGGCCTGGAGCCCGATGCGGTCGTGCTGCTCTTCGTCGGTCGCATCCAGCCGCTTAAGGCGCCGGACGTTCTGTTGGGCGCGGCGGCCCGGTTGGTCTCGGCCAACCCGCAGCTGCGCGATCGTCTCGTCGTTGCGGTCATCGGCGGCCCCAGCGGCAGTGGGCTGGCGCATCCCGAGCATCTGCAGAAGCTGGCCGGGTCGCTCGGCATCGCGGATCTCACCCGCTTCGTACCGCCAGTCGCGCAGGCAACGCTCGCCGACTACTACCGCGCCGCTTCCGTGACCGTCGTGCCGTCCTACACGGAGTCGTTCGGGCTGGTCGCCGTCGAGTCGCAGGCCTGCGGCACCCCCGTTGTCGCTGCCGGCGTGGGCGGGTTGCTCACCGCGGTCGCAGACGGCCGCTCGGGAATCCTCGTCAATGGCCACGACCCGGTCGACTACGCCGCCGCGATCGGTCGCCTCGTCAGCGCGCCGGCGCTCCGCGCCGAGCTCGCAGCGGCCGGTGTCGACCACGCCCGCAAGTTCGGCTGGGGCGCAACGGCGGCGCACGTTCTCGACGTCTACACCGAGGCCATCGACGACAGCGAGAGCATGGGCCGTATCGTCGCCGCTCGATGAGCAATCACGCCGAGGTCATCCGGGCTGCACTCGACGACCGCGAGATCGAGTTCGAGGAGTCGCAACCGGGCGCGTTCCTGGTCAAGCTGCCCGGCTCACACAAGCTCGCGACGATGACCTGGCTCGTCGTCGGCGACCAGTCGCTGCACGTCGAGGCGTTCTTCGTACGACGCCCGGATGAGAACCATGAGGCGTTCTACAAGTGGCTGCTCGAACGCAACGCACGGATGTTCGCGGTGTCTTTCGCCGTCGACAACGTCGGTGACGTCTACCTGGTGGGCCGCTTGCCGCTGTCATCGATCAACGCCGACGAGATCGATCGCATCCTCGGCAGCGTCCTCACCTACTCCGACGAGTGGTTCGACCGAGCCCTCGAGCTCGGCTTCAAGACGAGCATCGAGAAGGAGTGGGACTGGCGGGTCAAGCGCGGCGAGTCGCTGCGCAACCTCGAAGCATTCGCCCACTTCGCCGACCCACAAAACCGGCACTGACGACGAGCAACAGCCGGCCGTTTAGTCTTCCGCACCATGGGCGTCGGCACGCTGGTTCTGCTCCGTCACGGTGAGAGCGACTGGAACGCGAAGAACCTCTTCACCGGTTGGGTCGACGTCGGCCTCACCGAGAAGGGTCTGCACGAGGCGGCGCGCGCGGGGGAGCTGCTTGCCGAGCACGACCTGCTTCCGGACGTCCTGCACACCTCCTTGTTGAAGCGCGCGATCGCAACTGCCGGCAACGCGGTCGGCACGTGCGACCGGCAGTGGATACAGGTACGGCGCAGCTGGCGGCTCAACGAGCGCCACTACGGCGCGCTGCAGGGCAAGGACAAGGCACAGATCCGCGAGCAGTACGGCGAGGACCAGTTCATGGTGTGGCGCCGTTCCTACGACACGCCGCCGCCACCGCTCGACGACGACGACGAGTACTCGCAGGTCGGCGATCCGCGTTACGCCGCGCTCGCACCCGAGGTCGTGCCGCGTACCGAGTGCCTCAAGGACGTGGTCGTACGGATGCTGCCGTACTGGTACGACGCGATCGTCCCGGATCTTCGTACCGGTCAGACGGTGCTCGTCGTCGCGCACGGCAACTCGCTGCGCGCCCTGGTGAAGCATCTGGACGGCATCAGCGACGACGCCATCACGGGTCTCAACATCCCCACCGGCATCCCGCTGCGCTATGACCTGGACGACTCGCTGCGTCCGACCAACAAGGGTGGCGACTATCTCGACCCCGACGCCGCCAAGGCCGCCATCGAGGCCGTCAAGAACCAGGGTCGGTGACTAGCCGACGGTGGCGATCGGCGCCGCCGAGGCCGTGCTGCCGACCTGGGTGCTGGCGATGACGGGCGCGTCGACGCTGACCGTCCCCGCCGACTGGAACGTGAAGGTCACCGTGGTCGTCGTACCGGGCGTGAGCGGGTTCTGAAGTGCACCGATGCCGAGTGCCGTGCCGGTGAAGCCGAGGTCCGGGTCACCGATCTGCACGATCTGTCGCGGCGGCAGCGTGAAGTCCGGCGCGCTGCTGCCCACCGCTGACACTGCGCTGCCGCTCACGGTCGCGCTGGTGAGTGCGTCCGGCTGGCTGCCGCTGTTGATGATCGAAGCCGTCAAATAGGCCTGCGGCGACGAGGACGACGGGACGTCGACCACGACCACCCGCACCGCGTGCACCGCGACCGAGCCGATCGAGGCGGATGCGACGTAGGGAGTGGTGCGTTCCTTGTCGGTCTCGGTGTTCTGGCCCGCACTGCATGCAGTCGCGGCAAGCGCGATGAGAACCAGTGCGCCGAGCGATCGACGTGAAGTCACGGCGGTCGGTCACCCCTTCACAAGCACGGACATGTCGGTGGCGATGTCACCGGGCGTCACGCCCGACGGGTAGAGCGTGGCCAGCCGGTTGTCGCGACCGAACGCCATCACGGCCGCGAAGTGGTCCACAGAGTATCGACCGACGCTCGTCTTTTTCTTCTCGGGCACGCGGCGTGAGATCGGCATGCCCATCTTGACCTCGGCGCCGGCTATCTGCGCGGGTGTGCCGGTCAGTCCGATGAAGGACGAGCTGAACCGATCGAGCCACTTGCGCAGCACTGGCTTGGTGTCCCGCCAAGGGTCGGTCGTGACGAACACGACGTCGACCTGCTTGGCCACCGCGGCGGGCACCCGGCTCAGCGCCTGGGCGAGGTCGGCCATCGATGTCGGGCACTCGTCCGGGCAGTGCGTGTAGCCGAAGTAGAGCATCGTCACCCGGGTGTGGGTCTCGGCACCGAAGTCATAGGTGCGGCCGGACGTGTCGACGAGGGTGAACTCCGGCCGCGGCTGGGACACGCTGGGTACGGCGCCGTGCAGAGTCGCCATCGACGAGGTGGACGGCGAGGCGGTGGGGCTCGAGCTGCCGCCGCAGCCGGCCACGCCGATGGCGAGCGCCAAGCTCATGGCTGACTGGGCGACGAGGGTCAGGCGACGCGGCACGACCTCATCCTCGCAGCCGATGCCCACCGGTCACGACGAAGGCGGCGACAAGGATCGCCACTGCGACGATCACCAGCTGAAAGGCGCGGTCCCGGTGTCGATGGCCACGTACGACGACCACACCGGCGGCGACCACGTCGACGCACGCAGCGGCGACCGCCAACGCGGCCGCATCGGTCGCGATCACGAGCAACACCGATGCCGCCGCGATGAACGAAGCCGCGACGGCTGTGGACCTCGCCGGCCCGATGCGCTGTGGCAGGCCGCGGACACCCGTGACGGCATCCGCGTCGACATCCGGCAGCGTGTTGGCGAAGTGCGCCGCGACGCCGCAGGCCGCACCTGCGGCCACGATCGTGGCGCGCGGCAACGGCTCGCCCGGCAGCATGGCCGCCACGATGACCGGCACCAGCCCGAACGACAACGCGAACGGAACCGCCGATGCAACAGTGCGCTTGAGCCAGAGGTCGTAGTGCCAAGCCGAACCGACGGCGACGAGGTGGGCGGCACCCGCGCGCCATCCCAGGACGAGCGACAAGGGCACATCGGCCACGAGCGCGCCTGCTGCACACGCGCCGACGAGTCCTCGTCGTACGGCACGCATCGGTATCGGCTTGTCCCGCCGGCCGGCGGCGAAGTCCAGCGGCGCATCGACGTAGTCGTTGGCCCAACCGATCGATGCCTGTCCGACCAGGACCGCCACAGCGAGGAGGGCAGAGCGCGCACCGACGCCGGCAGCGAGAGCAGTGGCGGTGAAGAACGCCGTGACGGCCAGGCTGGGCGGTGCATGGGTCGCGCGAACGAGACCGGTGACGACGGTCAGCGCGCGCCCAGCGACTCGGCCGGCACCGCCATCTGTGACAGCCACGGCTCCAGGCGCACATCGGCGCCGACATCGCGTTGGACAAAGCTCACGGTCGCGTCGGGACGCAGACCCAGCACGGTCACGCCCGTAGCGTCATAGGCGGCGGCCAGTGCGCCGTGCAAGTCGAAGACCGTCTCGGCCGCTCCGCTGTGCACCTGGCCGGACAAGGCGTCGACTTCGGCGTCCTGGTTGGCGGGCGCTACGACGACGAGCGGCACCCGGACCTCGCCGGCCTGTGCGGCCAATGTCTTCAGCAGGTCAGTGCAGTTGCAGTGCAGCGGCACCAGCGCCACGAGGGCCGGCCGAAGGTCGCGCGCCGCCATCGCACCAAGGCTGGTGCGCACCGACACGTTGGGCAGCAAGCCGCCGACCTCACCGGGCGGCGGCAGCGCAGGTGCGGACGCGACGGGAGCCCGCGGCGGGCCGAGGTCACGACCGGGGTGTCCGAGAGTGAGGATCGCGAACACGGCACCGGCAAGCGTCAGCGAACAGACCACCACGCCGATCGGCATGGCGAATCGCTGCCATGCGCGGGTGCCGGTGAGGCGTGCAGCACGACGGCGCCGAGCGGCCAGCCGGAGCTCGCGGTAGTAGGCGTCGACATCAGCCGACAGCTCACTGAGATCGTCGGGTACGACGACCCCATCGAGCCACGACGCATCGTCCGGCATCGGCTAAGTATGCGCGTCTTCAAACCTCTAGAACATCGGGGTGCAGGCACGGAACACGGCGGATGTCAAGAGTCCCGGTAGTGAAATCAAGGCCCTGACCTGCGCTTTTGTTCGCAAGAGCGACGACGAGCGACGTAACTGCGTGCTATTCTTGACCTGTCGGAAGGGGAGCAAGGCGTGTCGTTCGAGGTCGGTGAGACAGTCGTCTACCCCCATCATGGGGCAGCCCTGATCGAAGCCATCGAGACCCGTGTCATCAAGGGCGAGGAAAAGATGTACCTCGTTCTCAAGGTCGCCCAGGGCGACCTCACGGTGCGGGTTCCGGCGGACAACGCTGAGTACGTCGGCGTTCGTGATGTTGTCGGTCAGGACGGTCTCGAGCGCGTCTTCGAGATCCTCAAGGCTCCGCACACGGAGGAGCCGACCAACTGGTCGCGTCGCTACAAGGCCAACGTCGAGAAGATCGCTTCGGGCGACGTCAACAAGGTCGCCGAGGTCGTCCGCGACCTGTGGCGTCGGGACCGTGAGCGCGGTCTGTCCGCCGGCGAGAAGCGCATGCTTGCCAAGGCGCGCCAGATTCTCGTCAGCGAGCTTGCTCTCGCCGAGGGCACCAACGAGGACAAGGCTGAGCTGCTGCTTGATGAGGTTCTCGCGTCCTAAGCAATAGCCTTCCGATGTGACCCGGTCGTCGCGGAGTCGACCGCCAAGTGGCCTCATCGAGGTCCTGCGGCTGTTCACCGTCATCTTCTTTGCCGGGCTCGGCTATGAGACTTCGCGCTTTTTCACCGACCGCGGGCACTCCAACGTTCTCGGCCCGTTCAACGGCCTGGCGGTGGCGATCATCGTCGGATCCGGGCTGGGCTACGTCATCGGTGGTGTTTTCGGCCGGACGCTGGCGACCACGGCCGACCGCACGGAGGCCGCGCTGCGCGAGGTGTCGGCCGACACCCTGCTGGCCGGTGCGCTCGGTCTGGTGTGTGGCGTGCTCACCGGGGCCGGCATCGCGTGGCCGCTGTTCTTCGTACCTGACCCGTTGATCGCGATGCCGTTGTTCGGCGTCGTCGTCGCAGTGCTCGGCTATCTCGGCTTTCGCGTCGGCGCGGCCAAACGCGACGCCGTGCTGGCGATGTTCGGCAGTCGCACGGGTGTCGCTCCTCGCCCGGGTGCCCCGGTGACGTTGCCTCAGGTCGTTGACTCCTCCGTCGCCATCGACGGGCGCATCGTCGACGTCGTACGCGCCGGGTTCCTCGGCGGCCGCCTGATCGTCAACCAGGCCGTCCTCGACGAGCTGCAGGGGCTGGCCGACTCCGGCGACAACTTGCGCCGGGCGCGGGGGCGTCGCGGGCTCGAGGTGTTGCAGACACTGCAACGTGAGGCGGCGGTCGACGTCGAGGCCGTGGATGACCACCACCCGGAGATTCCCGAGGTCGACGGCAAGCTGATGCGGCTCTGCCTGGACGAGGGCTACAGCTTGCTGACCCTCGACACCAACCTGGCCAAGGCGGCGGCCATCGCGGGCGCGCGCGTGCTCAACCTGCACGCGCTGTCGCTTGCGCTGCGACCGCCGGTCGTGGCGGGTGAAGACGTCACCGTGCAGCTGATCAAGGCGGGCCGGGAGCCCGGGCAAGGGGTCGGCTATCTCGACGACGGCACCATGGTCGTCGTCGAGCAGGGCCGCAAGCTGGTCGGGCAGGACGTCAAGGTGCGCGTCACCAGCGTGGTGACAACCGCGAACGGTCGGTTGGTGTTCGCGCATCCCGTGTCGGACGGACCCTCGGCGACGAAGCCGGTCGCCCGGTGACGGGCCGGTGAACATGTCTGACGGGGCATCCGAGGACGTCGTACCGCTTTTCCAAGGTTCGTCCGACCTGCCTCGGGTCGGCGTCGGCACGGACGTGCATCCGTTTGCGGACGACGAGCGTGAGATGTGGCTCGCGTGTGTGCGCTGGGAGGACCAACGCGGCTTGGCCGGTCACTCCGACGGCGACGTGGCGGCGCATGCGGCGTGTGATGCGCTGCTGTCCGCGACCGGTCTCGGTGATCTCGGCGCCGTGTTCGGGACCGACGACCAACGGTGGGCCGGGGCGTCGGGCGCCGAGCTGCTGGGTGAGGTTGTGCGTCACATCGGTTCGACCGGGTGGTTGGTCGGCAACATCGCCGTACAGATCATCGGCGAACGACCACGCGTCGCCGGCCGCCGAGCCGAGATGCAAGCGGCGATGACCGCCGCCGTCGGCGCACCCGTATCCGTCTCCGCGACCACGACCGATGGTCTCGGCTTCACCGGCAGAGGCGAGGGGCTGGCCGCCATAGCCACCGCGTTGGTCGTCCGCCGCTGAGCAACAATGGTCGCGTGACGGCTTATCTGGTTGATGGTGTCCGGACGCCGATCGGCAGGTACGGCGGCGTTCTGGCTGGGGTGCGGCCGGACGACCTGGCCGCTCTCGTGATCTCGTCCGTTGTCGATCGCGCGGCTGTTCCGCTCGACGCCATCGACGAGGTCGTCTTCGGCGCAGCCAACCAGGCGGGTGAGGACAACCGCAACGTCGCGCGGATGGGCGCACTGCTGGCCGGCCTTCCGGACAGCGTTCCCGGCTTCACCGTCAACCGCCTGTGCGCCTCTGGGCTCCAGGCGATTGTCTGTGCCGCGCAGTCCGTCGAGTCAGGCCAGGCCGACGTGGTGGTCGCCGGGGGCGTCGAGTCGATGACGCGCGCGCCCTGGGTCATGGCCAAGCCCGGCACGCCGTGGGCGCGTCCAGGTGAGGTGCTCGACACCTCCCTCGGCTGGCGGTTCACCAACCCGCGCTTCGCTGACGTGGACGGCGGTCGGGCGACGATCCCGATGGGCGAGACCGCGGAAGAGGTCGCCGCGCTGGACGGCATCACGCGCGATCAGTCCGACGCATTCGCGCTGCGCTCGCACGAGCTGGCAGTAGCCGCGGCCAAGGATGGCCGCTTCGACGCCGAGATCATCGGCGTCGACACGCCGGCCGGCCCGGTCACCGCCGACGAAGGACCGCGTGCCGACACGACACTCGACCGGCTCGGCAAGCTCCGGACCGTGTTCCGCTCCGACGGCATCGTCACTGCCGGCTCGTCCTCACCCCTGTCCGACGGCGCAGCGGCGATCGTCGTTGTGAGTGAAGAGGCGGTACGACGACACGGCCTGCGGCCACGAGCCCGCGTGGTCACCGCCGCGTCCGCCGGTGTGCCGCCACACCTGATGGGACTGGGCCCGGTTCCTTCGACCGAGAAGGCGTTGGCGCGTGCGGGCTGGTCCGCTGCCGACCTGGACTCCGTCGAGATCAACGAGGCCTTCGCTCCGCAGGTTCTCGCCTGTGTCTCGAGGCTCGGGCTCGACATGGAGCGGGTCAACGCCGATGGCGGGGCGATTGCGCTGGGCCATCCGCTCGGCTGCTCGGGCACGCGCCTCGCCGTCACGCTGCTGGGCCGGATGGAGCGGGAAGACGCCAGGCGCGGCCTCGCGACGCTGTGTGTCGGTGTGGGTCAGGGCCTCGCTCTGCTCGTCGAGAAGGTCTGAACACCTAGTCTGGCCGCGTGGCTTTGCGGCTCTACGACACCTTGACGCGGACCTCCCGCGCGTTCGCACCCGTCTACGCGGGCGCGGCGAGCATCTACGTCTGCGGACCGACCGTGCAGTCGCCGCCACACGTCGGTCATGCGCGCAGCGCCATTGCGTTCGACATCCTTCGGCGTTGGCTGAGTGCCACCGGCTACGACGTGACGTTCCTGCGCAACGTGACCGACATCGACGACAAGATCCTGCACAACGCCGGCCACGAAGACATCCCCTGGTGGGCGCTCGCGACCCGCAACACCCGCGCCTTCACCAGTGCCTACGACGCGCTCAATGTGCTGCCTCCCACCGGCGAACCGCGCGCCACCGGACACGTGCCCGAGATGATCACGCTGATGCAGCGGCTGATCGACGCGGGTCACGCATATGCGGCCGGTGGCGACGTCTACTTCGACGTGCGTTCTTATCCGTCGTACGGCGCGCTCTCCGGCCAACAGCCGGACCAGATGTTGGCCGGTGAAGAGCCGGGTGCCAAACGGGACCCGCTCGACTTCGCGCTCTGGAAAGGCGCAAAACCCGGTGAGCCGCAATGGGAAACGCCGTGGGGCCCCGGTCGCCCGGGATGGCACCTCGAGTGCTCGGCGATGGCCACCCGCTACTTGGGGCCGGTCTTCGACATCCACGGCGGCGGCCTCGACCTGAT
>JAICMI010000156.1 GCA_025929315.1 Frankiaceae bacterium | reverse complement strand
GGACAGGTCTGGATCGTCTTCAACCAACAGGATGCGCACGGCTGCGTCCTTCCCTCGTTCGGCCTAGCCGCCCTGTTCGCCGATCATGGCGCCGGTCTCGGCGTCGACGACGAAGACCTTCATGTCGCTGTCGCCGCAGATTGCCGGCGGCTGGACGTTCGACGACGACCTGTTCGGGCGTGTCTTCCCGATGGACATGCGACCCCAGGGTCAGGACATCATCCGCACCTGGCTGTTCTCGACCGTCGTGCGTTCGCACTACGAGCACGGCACCGTGCCGTGGACCAACGCCGCGATCAGCGGCTGGATCCTCGACCCCGACCGCAAGAAGATGTCGAAGTCGAAGGGCAAGGTCGTAACGCCCATCGAGCTCTTCGACGAGTTCGGCAGCGACGCGGTGCGTTACTGGTCCGCAGCGGCGCGCCTGGGCACTGACGCCGCGTTCGACACCGGGCAGATGAAGATCGGGCGACGGCTCGCCATCAAGCTGCTCAACGCGTCGAAGTTCGCGCTGGGCTTCGGCGCTCTCGACGGGGAGCTGTCCGCGGTCACGCATCCGCTCGACCGCTCGATGCTCGCGCGGCTCACTGATGTCGTCGAAGGAGCAACCCGCGCGTTCGACCGCTATGACCACAGCCGAGCGCTCGAGCTGGCCGAGACGTTCTTCTGGACCTTTTGCGACGACTATGTGGAGCTGGTCAAGGAGCGCGCATACGGCGAGCGCGGTGACGAGGCCGCCGCCTCTGCGCGTGCCGCGTTGGCAATTGCGCTGTCGGTCCAGCTGCGGCTGTTCGCGCCGTTCTTGCCCTTCGTCACCGAAGAGGTGTGGTCGTGGTGGCAGCAAGGTTCGGTGCATCGCCAGCCGTGGCCCAGCGTCGGCGAGGCTGCGGTCGACCAAGGCGAGGTGCGGCTGCTCACCGTCGTCGGCGACGCGCTGTCGCAGGTGCGTAAGGCCAAGTCGGAGGCAAAGGTGTCCATGCGCACCGATGTCGCGTCCGTTGCTGTCCGCGGTGTTCCGGACGATGTCGACCTGCTCGCGATGGCGGCAGACGACCTGCGCAGCGCCGGCAAGATCGAGACGTTGACCTTCGACTCAGCGACAGAAGTCACCGGGCTCGAGGTCGCCGTCACCCTTTGACGGAGAGGTGCACCACATCCGCACCGGCGCGCGGACGCGGAAGGTGCACGAGCGTCCCGTCGGCCTGGCCGCCGCCGAGCAGCGCCTCGATTCGCGACAGCTGACGCTCCAGCGCCTGCCGGTCACCACTGCGCAACGACAACCGCGCCGCCGCGACCAGATGCTGAGCAGCCGCAAGTCGCTTCTCCGCCTCGGCGGTCTGCGCCTGTGCCACGGTGGCGTGCGCATGCGCGCGCGCGTTCTGGATGGCCGCCGCAACGATCGGCGCTGCCGTGAGGAACAGCGCACGATCCACGTCGGACCAGGCATCCGCACGTGGCGAGTCGACCTGGAGCACGCCGATCGCTCGTCCGTCCGCGACTAGCGGAACGGCGAGGTAGCTGCGTACGCCCGTCGACACGCGCCGACCGGTGCGCTCGCTGCTGACGTCCTCGTCGGTCTCGAGGTCCGGCATGTAGACCGGATGTTCGGTGAGGATCACCCGTCCGGCGACGGAAGAGCCGAGTGGGATGCGCTGAGACATCACGTGCGCCGGCGCAATCGGATCCGATGCTGCCATCTGGATCCAGCCGTCCTCATCGAGCAGCTGGATGGATCCGCCCCCGAACTCGACCAGCGGCCGCAGACAGCGGAAGACCTCGGCGAGAACGTCGTCGAGGTCGCGGCGACCGGTGATCTGACGCGCCAGTCGCAGCAACAGCCCGGCGCGGGCAGTGTCGTCTGGTCCTGGCATGCAGTCATGGAACCGGGTTCGGTTGGACCGGTCCATAGTCATCTTGGACTAGTCCGACATGAATCTTTTCGACATTTGAGGATGTACCGACCGATCGATGTCCGGCATTTCGGGCTGGACTGGCCCTCACAGGTCACGTCGGGCTGTTGCGGCCATAGCCACTGTGGCAACCACGAAGAGGTAGCCCACCACGTAAGGCACCAGCCAGGCTCCGCCCGGGTCACCGCCACCGAGCGGACCCAGCTGCACCAGGAATCGAGTGAGACCGACCTGGTCGGCGGTGGTCAGCGACAGCGCAGCTTGGTAGAGCGCTTCGAACGGCAGCGCCCAGCTCACAATGTGCGCAGCTTGCTCGAGTCCCCTGTTCTGGATGCCGTGTCCGACCTGGCCGAGAAGCCCGGCGAACAGCCCGCCGCCGAGCACCATGAACGTCGCAATGCCGTTGGCAGTAGCGGTGAGCCCGATCGAGCCGAGGATGCACAGCGCGGCGAGAACGGAGACCGCCAACGCGAGCAGCAGTCCGGGGCCGACGACGCGGTCCGGACTCCACCCACCGGTCGCGCGCAGCACGATCAGCACCGTCGTGTAGACGATGACGACGTAACCCGTGCAGACCAGTGCCGCCGCAAGCCAGCGTGCGAACAGCACCTGCGCGCGCCCGACGGGTCGGACGACCAGCGGCTGCAGCAGCCCGTTCTCGGCGTCGCCACGCACGGTCGAAAGCGTGAGGAACGCCGCGAGCACCGAGCCGAGGAACATGATGGCGAACATCGCCAACCCGTTGAGGGTGGCACCGGCGAACTCGCGACCGTCGACGTTGTCCGGACCGACGAAGTCGTTGACCTGACGAAACGCCGCCGAGCAGCCGATCGAATAGAGAACCACGAACGCGACCGTCAGCAGCGTCACGATGACGAACACCCGTCGACGCAACGACTCACGGATCGCCCAAGCCACGAGCACCGCGACGGGCCGGACGTAGTCGCTCACGACGTGTCCCCCGCGACGGCTTCGAGGTAGACGTCCTCGAGCGTGCTCGTCAGCGGTGTGACGGCGTAGACCTGCTCGCCATCAGCAACGAGCCGACGAACGAGCGCTGGTACGTCGTCCCGACCGGCGCCGTCGATCACCCGCGTCCCCGACGAGGTCTCGATCTGCACACCACGTGGACGGGCGAGGTCATGCGGCGAGCCCTGGGTGACCACTTCACCCGCTCGGATGATGACCACCCGGTCGCAGACCAGCTCGACCTCGCTCAACAGATGACTGTTGAGCAGAACGGTGACGCCGTCGTCGCGCAGCTGCGTCAGCACGTCGCGGACCAGCCGGCGGCCGACCGGGTCGAGCGCACTCGTCGGCTCGTCGAGCAGCAACAGTCGTGGATGACCGACACGCGCCTGGGCGAGGCCGAGCCTCTGCTGCATGCCCTTGCTCATCGCATCGACCCGCAACGTCGACGCTTCCGGCAGGCCGACGAGGTCGAGCAACCTGGACCGCTCGTGTTCGCCGCCGTCGGAGCCGGCGAGCTGCTGATGCAGCCTCAGCAGCTCAGTGCCGGTGCACCAGGACGGATAGCGGAAGGTCTCGGCGAGATAGCCGATCGCGCGCCGTGCCTCGCGCGAGCCTGCAGCCGCGCCGAACACATCGACCTGACCGCCACTGGCGCGCACCAGGCCACAAACGGTCTTGACCAACGTGGACTTGCCCGCACCGTTGGGACCGAGCAGGCCGACGAGCTCACCCGGCTCGAGGGCCATGTCGACGCCGCGTAGTGCGACCCGACCGCCGCGGTAACTCTTGACGAGACCGCGGACCGCAAGTGCGCTCAGGCGGACTTCTCGCGACGCTCGCGCTTGGGCGGTGTCGCATCGCGCGGCACGAGCGTCGGGTTGACGTGTTCGAGGACGACCTCGCCCGTGACGACGCACTTGGCGACGTCCTTGCGCGACGGGACGTCGTACATCACGGAGAGGAGGACCTCTTCCATGATGGCGCGCAGCCCACGGGCACCCGTGCCGCGCAGGATGGCCTGGTCGGCGATG
Source organism: Frankiaceae bacterium (assembly GCA_025929315.1). Lineage (GTDB taxonomy): Bacteria > Actinomycetota > Actinomycetes > JAFAQI01 > JAFAQI01 > DATBDO01. The sequence continues at coordinate 370 of JAICMI010000156.1, read as the reverse complement.
GCTTCGAGCGCGTCATCGTCGAACTCGAGGTCCACACCGTCGAGCTCGAACAGGCGACGGTATTGACGCACCAGCGCGTTCTTCGGCTCGGTGAGGATGCGAATGAGCGCTTCGCGGTCGAGATTGTGCACGCTCGTGATGACGGGCAGCCGGCCGATGAACTCAGGGATCATGCCGTACTTGAGCAGGTCCTCCGGCATGACGTCCTTGAAGACGTCTGCAGTCTCGATCTCGGCCTTGCCGCGCAGTGACGCGCCGAAGCCGATGCCCTTCTTGCCGACCCGCGACTCGATGACCTTGTCGAGACCGGCGAACGCACCACCGACGATGAACAGCACGTTGGTCGTGTCGATCTGGATGAACTCCTGGT
>JAICMI010000168.1 GCA_025929315.1 Frankiaceae bacterium | reverse complement strand
CGCGCGCCGGGCGTCCTCGAGCGGATACGTGTTGCCGAGGATCGGGCGCAATGCGCCGGACGCTGTCATCGACAACAGCTCGGCCATCGGTTCGGCAAGCAGCCCGGCCTTGCCGAGGCAGTCGACCAGCCAGAACCCCATGACGCACTTGCTGCCGACCATCAGCGATGCGGGCGCGATCGGCGTCGGCGGTGTCCGCGACGCCATGCCGAACACGATCAGCCGGCCGAACGGAGCGAGGGCGCGCAGGCTGCCATCGAACGTCGGTCCGCCGACCATCTCGAGCACGATGTCGACCTTGCGTCCACCGTTGGCTTCGCGCAACGCCGCGTTCATGTCCGACGTGTTGGCGTCGACGGTCACGTCCGCGCCGAGCGACTCCGCAAGGGCGCGTTTGTCCGGTGACGACGCGGTCCCGATGACCCGGCCTGCACCCCAGGCTTTGGCAAGCTGGACGGCGAGAGTGCCGACGCCGCCGGCCGCGGCATGGACGACGACGCTCTCGCCGGGCGCCATCCGGGCGCAGGTGCGCAGCAGATGCCAAGCGGTGAGTCCCTGCACGAGCAGCGCGACCGCGGCACCGTCCGAGACTCCGTCCGGAATGTCGAAAGACAGACCCTTCGGTGCGAGCGCTTTCTCGGCGTAGCCGCCGGTGCCGACCATGGCTGCGATGCGCCGACCGTCGCTCGTCAGGCCCGCGACCTCGCTGCCGGGTACGACGGGCAGCTGCGTGCCGGACAGGTAGGAGTCCTCGGTCTGGTGGGTGTCTGCGTAGTTGACGCCCGCTGCCGTCACGTCCACTACGTCGAAGCCCTCGACGGGAGACGGATCAGGCAACTCGACCAGCTCGAGCACCTCTGGACCACCGAACCGGTTGATCTGGATCGCACGCATTCGTGGACCTTAGCGCCGGTTGCGGGCTAGCCCTATCTGACCAATTTCGGACTCGTGGCAATCCGGGACGACATGGTCCGACGAATGCCATGCAGACCCGCCGGCAAAGGTCCGTCGCCCTCGACGCACGAGGGCAAGAGTCCGCTCGCAGGAAGGGATCCATCGTGAAAACACCCAAGCGCCATCCGTGGCGGCGCACCGCCGCCGCTGTCGGCGCCGGGACGCTGGTCATGACGGCGGGGGCCTTGCTCGCGCCGTCGGCGTCGTACGCGTCGAGTCACCGGGAGGCGCCGCTGATCTCCGGCGACCCCCGAGCCGACAACACCGACACCTATGCCTTCGTCAGCCCGGACAAGCCCGACACCGTCACCATCCTCGCCAACTGGTACCCCTTCGAGGAACCGAACGGGGGACCGAACTTCTACGCATGGGCGACGCACACGCGCTACACCGTCAAGGTCGACAACAACGGTGATGGCGTCGCGGACGTCGTCTACACATGGAAGTTCCACAACCACTATCGCGACGACGCCAACCAGTTCCTCTACAACACCGGCGTCGTCAAGCACCTCACCGACAGCACGCTGAACTTCTACCAGACCTACACGCTCACGGAGCTCGAGAACGGTACGACGAAGACGCTGCTGAAGAACAAGATCGCGGCGCCGTCCGACGTCGGCCCGGCCTCGATGCCGGACTACCAGACGTTGAGCAACGAAGCCATCGCGCCACTGCCCGAAGGCGGGCAGACCTGGGTCGGTCAGGCCGACGACCCGTTCTTCCTCGACCTTCGCGTGTTCGATCTGCTCTACGGCGGTGACCTGTCCGAGGGCGGGCAGGACACTCTCGACGGTTACAACGTCAACGTCATCGGGCTGCAGGTGCCGAAGAGCGACCTTGCACTCCACGGCAATGCCACGAACAACCCGGTGGTTGGCATCTGGAGCACGACCGAGGAACGCTCCACGGTGGGCAAGCATCACGTCTGGCGCCAGGTCTCTCGGCTGGGCAACCCGTTGGTCAACGAAGCAGTTGTGCCGTTGAAGTACAAGGACGCCTTCAACACCATCGGCCCAGCCGTCGACCACACGATCGCACCGGTGGTCGCCAAGGTGAAGGACCCGATCGTGCCCAAGCTGGTGCAGGCCATCTACGGCATCCCGGCCCCGCCGGCACCGCGTAACGACCTCGTAGAGATCTTCCTGACCGGCATCTGCAAGGCATGCGGGCCGATTAGTGCGGATCTGAACTCCCAGCTGCTCAACAAGGGTGTGAACCCCGACAAGTTCGTGCCCAGCGAAGAGCTGCGACTGAACATGTCGGTTCCGCCGACGGCGCAGCCGAACCGGCTGGGTGTCATCGGTGGCGACAACGCCGGCTTCCCGAACGGCCGTCGTCTTGGTGACGACGTCATCGACATCGCGCTGCAGGTGATGGAAGGTGCCGCGACCAACGGTCCGGTGGCTGCACTTGCCAACGGTGATGGCGTCAACGGCAACGATGTGCCCTTCGCGACGACGTTCCCTTACGTCGCGCTGCCGCACGACACGGCTGTCAACCAGACGATGACGAGCCTGCCACCGCCGTTCGGTGGCGGCGGTGACGGTGGCGGCTTCGGCGGCCACCGGGTGCCGATCGCGGCGGCTTCGTTGGCCGCAGCCATGGTCGCGATGGGACTGGCAGTGCTCGCCCGGCGCCGTCGTTCCATCACCATCTGATTGCGAGATGCCGGTGACCGTCATGACCCGACAGATTCGCCTCGTTGCCGCAACGACGGTGGCGGTGGGTTGTGCGGTCACCGGCGTGGTCGCACTTGCGACGCCCGGTGAGACCAGAAGCGTCCAGCCGGCGTCGCAAGCGCAGGTCGCGGGCGACGCGCTCGACCAGTCGATCGCCCGGACGCAGGACCAGGTGCGACGAGTGCCGCGGGACTGGCCGGCGTGGGCAACGCTCGGTCTCGACTACGTCGAGCAGGCCCGCCGGACCGTCGACCCCACGTACTACCCGAAAGCCGTGGCCGCGCTGCGTCGTTCGCTCCGGATCCAGACGCGCGGCAACTTCGTCGCGATGGCCGGTGAGGCCGCGCTCGCCTCCGCCCAGCATCGCTTCCACGCCGCGCTGCGCTGGGCCCGGCGCGGCCTGCGCGTCGACCCGCAGAACGCCGTCCTTCACGGTGCACTCGCCGATGCGCTCACCCAGCTCGGCCGCT
>JAICMI010000176.1 GCA_025929315.1 Frankiaceae bacterium | reverse complement strand
CGCGCACGACTTCGCCGAGCTCGGTCATGTCCTCGATGGGTACGACGACGTCGACGTCGATGGTCTTGTCGGCAGGTGGCTGCACGATGGTCACCGGCGCCGTACCCGCAAGGAAGCGGCTCACCTCATCGGCCGGCCGGACGGTCGCGGACAGCCCGACGCGTTGCGCGGGGTGGTCGAGCAGCGCGTCGAGCCGTTCGAGCGAGAGCGCGAGATGTGCGCCGCGCTTGGTGCCGGCGACTGCGTGGACCTCGTCGACGATGACGGTCTCGACGCCGCGCAGCTGCTCTCGCGCGCGACTCGTCAACAGCAGGAACAGTGACTCGGGGGTGGTGATGAGTACGTCGGGCGGTCGTCGCGCGAAGGCGCGCCGTTCGTCTGCGGGCGTGTCACCCGTGCGCATCGCGACGCGGACGTCGCGGACGTCGATGTCGAGCCGGGTGGCGGCGTGCCGGATGCCCGCGAGCGGTGCGCGCAGGTTGCGGTCGACATCGACGGCCAGTGCCTTGAGCGGGGAGACGTAGAGGACACGGCAGCGATGGTCGGCATCGACCGGCGCGGGTTGGGTGAGAAGCCGGTCCAGTGCGTGCAGGAAGGCGGCCAGGGTCTTGCCGGAGCCGGTGGGCGCGATGACGAGTGCATGCGCTCCGGAGCCGATCGCCTCCCAGGCGGCGGCCTGCGCGGCCGTTGGTGCGGCGAAAGAAGACGTGAACCATTCCCGGGTCGCCGGCGAGAACCGGCCGAGCGCCGCAGGGGTGGTCACCCGTCCATTCAACCCTCCCCCTCCGACAGCATTTTCGTCCGTGATCTTGACGTTTCAGGCGTCAAAAGGTCGAGCTCACGGCCCCAGTCCGGCTGGAACGTCAAGATCACGGTGGCGAGGGAGCGCCACGTAGTTTGGTGTCGTGCGGCTGACGGAGTTCTGGGACCGGATGGAGACCCGGTTCGGCAAGGTCTATGCCGACTCCGTCGCTCGCGACCAGGTGATCGGCCGGCTCGGCAGCCGCACCGTGCACGAGGCGCTGGCTGCGGGGGAGTCGGCCAAGGACGTCTGGCGCGCCGTCTGCGAACACTTCGAGATCCCGCTCAAAGACCGGCACTGACAGTCTCGACTGACGAAGTCGCAGCGACTTCAGCGTGTCGGCTTGAGTCGAACGTATGTTCGCCTACTGTGAATCTCACGCGGGCGTCCACACGTCATCTCCGGACGCCGAAAGTGTCGGACCTGACTCCTAGCGTCGCCCGCGACCAGAACGACGAGCCCGATCCGGACAACAAGGGGTGCACCGATGGCAGGATTCGACCGCGACAAGGCGCTGACGACGGCGCTGGCGCAGATCGAGAAGCAGCACGGCAAGGGTGCAGTCATGCGCCTCGGCGACGACGTGCGTGCCCCGATCGAGGTCATCCCCACCGGCTCGATCGCTCTCGACGTCGCTCTCGGCATCGGCGGGCTGCCGCGCGGCCGAGTCGTCGAGATCTACGGGCCTGAGGCTTCCGGCAAGACGAGCCTCGCCCTGCATGCCATTGCCAATGCTCAGCGCAAGGGCGGCATCGCCGCGATCATTGACGCCGAGCACGCACTCGACCCGGAATACGCCAAGGCGCTCGGCGTCGACACCGATGCGCTGCTCGTGTCCCAGCCCGACACCGGTGAGCAGGCGCTCGAGATCGCCGACATGCTGATCCGCTCCGGTGCGCTCGACGTCATCGTCATCGACTCGGTTGCCGCACTCGTGCCGCGCGCCGAGATCGAGGGCGAGATGGGCGACTCCCACGTCGGTCTTCAGGCACGACTGATGTCGCAGGCGCTGCGCAAGATCACCGGCGCGCTGAACAACAGCGGTACGACGGCGATCTTCATCAACCAGCTGCGCGAAAAGATCGGCGTGATGTTCGGGTCGCCCGAGACGACGACCGGTGGACGGGCGTTGAAGTTCTACGCCTCCGTGCGGCTCGACGTTCGCCGGATCGAGACGCTCAAGGACGGCCAGGAAGCGGTCGGCAACCGCACCCGGGTCAAGGTCGTGAAGAACAAGGTGGCCTCGCCGTTCAAGCAGGCGGAGTTCGACATCCTCTACGGCCAGGGCATCAGCCGCGAGGG
>JAICMI010000035.1 GCA_025929315.1 Frankiaceae bacterium | reverse complement strand
GTCGAGAGCGCGTTGAGCGCGTCCGGCCGGTGCAGCTCGATGATTGCGATGTGACCTGATCGTTCGACGTGTACGACGGCCGACTGACTCACGCGGAAACGTTATCGACTACGCGCCACATTTCGATGACCCCGCAAGCGTGATCGTGTCCGGTTTCTCCCGATTCAGCCGACCGACGTCCATAGACAACATGAATGTCCACGTGCATGAACCGCGTAATCGGGGAATGCCAGAGCGTGACGATGTCGCGAGGGAGGTGACTGGCAAATGGGCGCAGTACTTCTTGTTCTGTTGCTTGCGTTGATCCTGGGTGGGTTGGGTTTCGCTGTCCACGTTCTTTGGTGGATCGCGCTGATCGTGCTTGCGATCTGGCTCGTCGGCTTCTTCGTTCGAGGGGCCGAGGGAAGCCGCTGGTATCGCTGGTAGCGACCTACACTGACAAACGCCGGAGGTCTATGACCTCCGGCGTTTTGTTTGCTCGGGATCAGCGCCAGGCGAGGTGACCGGCGAAGCCGCGCGTCTGGTCGTGCTGCTTCTGACATCCCGCCGAGTCGGGAGCCGGCCCGCAGTCCTGGGTGAAGCTGCCCCACGGCGTGCCGTCGGGTGCGATGGCCGCACCGATGAAGTCGTTGCCCATCATCTGGTTGTTGAACGGTGGCGGGAAGAGCACATTGACGCCACCGGGTCCGGAAACATAGCCGGACCCCTGCACGCTGTCGCCGTACAGCAGCGGCCGCTTCCGCGGGTTGAGCTGACCGGCGTAGAGCACGGGGCCACCCGTTGAGCGGATGCCCGCAAGCACGTTGCGCCCCGACGTGAGGTAGGCGTCCCACGTGGTTTGTCCGTGACGTTGGCCCAGGAACGCGATCGCGAAGTCGCTGTCACCGGCGGCGGCGAACGACCACTGTTTGATCGCGGTGACGCCGGGAGGAGTGACGTCCAACGGCTTGCTCCACGTGACGCCGCGGGTGCTCGACAGTCGCACCAGCAGCTTCGCGCCTTGCAGGTAGGCGAGCAGGAAAGTGCCGTCCTTGCCGATGCGAAGCTCCGGCGTCCCGCCGATGTCGCCCGGTTGCGTCGCCGGCACGGGCAACGTGACCGCCTTGCCCTGCGCGTGGATAACTGGGAACGAGGATGCCTCGTCGTCACTGCCGGCGAGATATGTGATGCCGCCGCACGCCACCATCACATAGAGACGTCCGTCCGGCGCGGCCTGCGGGTAATAGCCGTCGATGGCTGAGTAGTTCTCGCCCTGGCCACCACACTCCGGGTGCTGCGGCGCGGAACCGGTGAACAACACACTCGCCTGCGCGAAGTTGCTGCCGCCGTCCAGGGAACGGAAGCACAGCCGTCCACCGATGACAGGACTGACGAATCCGACGTTGGTGTTGGCGCAGAAGTAGACGATGTCGGGATAGCCGTGCGGTTCGGGCTGACCCTTCGGAGCGACTCCCGAAACGAAGCGTGGGTTCTCCGGAAGGAACAGGTCCGGGATCACGGTGTGATGCCAGTGCCGCATGTCGTCGGACCAGTTGATGTGCGCCGGTCCTTCCTGCTCTCCGCCGAACTGCGTTGCCGTGGGAATGGGGCCGTAGTCCTCGAAGAAGGTGCGACCCGTTGTGCGGTCCACGTAGTCGCTGTGGTCCGTCGGGTTCCACGTCACGCCGGACGGTTTGACCACATGCCAGTGCCCGCCGTCGTCACCCGAGACCGCGAGCCCCGCCGGGCTGGCGTTGGACTGGGTGTTGGGCTGGTACTCGCCCGGGGCCTCGCCGATCCCGAGCGTGCCGTGGGGAAGCACCGCGGGTGTGTAGATGACGGAGCCGTCATTGCGTACGACGATGTGACTCTCGGCGCCCGGATAGCCAGTGGTCGCGCCGCACGCGGTCGGCAGGTGCGTGGGCTGTGGCTTCAGCAGCTCGCCGCCGGGGTGAAACGCAACGGCGCGCGGCGTACCGGCGCATCCGGCGGCGTGGTGCGTCCGACCGGGTCCCGCAGCCGCCGGTACGACGACGGCGGTCGCCGCTGCGGCCGACAGAACGAGCACGCTTCGCGTGACGGCAGGCAGTGAACGCATAGGAGGGGCTTCGACGCGGCGCGTGCTCGGTCCTGCCGGTCGCTTGCACGTTGAGTGGGCAGGGGCGGGGTCGAACCGCCGACCTTCCGCTTTTCAGGCGGACGCTCGTACCAACTGAGCTACCTGCCCCGGTGGGACCCGGCAGAGTCTACCGACACACTGTCGGCATGGCTGGTGTTGATGCGAGCGACTTCAGGGAGCTGGGTGGCCTCCTGGGCCGCGGGCTCGCCGCGACGACGGGACTCATCCGCGACACACACGTCGCGATCGCACGTCGCGCGTTCACGTTGTCCGGACCTGCGGCGAAGCCCGCTCATGTCGCGCACGACGTGATCAGCAAGTCGGTCTACGCGACGGTTGGTGGCGGGATGCGCGCGGCCGGGGCAGTCGCAGGGCACGTCGCTGCGACGAAGGTCGCCGCCGCACCGCCGCACGCGCGTCGACGGGTCAGCGATCGACGGCGCGGCAACGCTGTCGTCGGTGCGCTGAACGGTGCGTGGGGCGATCGGCTGGTGCACTGGTCGAGTCCACTCGCGTTGTCCATGTCGTTGCGTCTCGACGACCGCGACCTCCAGGTCGAACGCCGCGCGCTCGCATGCGCTTACCCGGATGCAACCGGTGATGTCGTCGTCTTCGTCCACGGACTCTGTGAGACCGACGCCTCGTGGCGACTCAGCGCGCGCGACCACTATGGCGACCCGCGGTCAACGCACGGTGAACGGCTTCGCAGCGACAGCGGTCTGACTCCCGCCTATCTGCGTTACAACACGGGTCGACACGTCTGTGACAACGGCGACGATCTCGCCGCCCTCATCAGCAGTCTCACTGTCGAGTGGCCCGTGCCCCTCACCCGGCTCACGCTGATCGGTCACTCGATGGGCGGGTTGGTCATTCGCGCCGCCTGTCATCGCGCGAGCATCGACGACCTGCAATGGCTGCCTCTTGTCGAGCGCATCATCTATCTCGGTTCGCCGCATCTCGGCGCACCGCTCGAGATAGCTGCGACGGCTCTCGGTCTAGCGCTGCGCAGGCTGCCGGAGACGCGTCCGTTGGCGTCTGCCCTGGCGAGCCGCAGCGCCGGAATCAAAGACCTGCGTTACGGCGACATCCGAGCGGAGGACTGGGCGGACTTCGAGGACGTCGATGCGTGGCGCGCGGAGCCGTCCGAGTGCACACCGTTGATCGAGTCAGCAACGCACTACTACGTCGGTGCCACGATCGGCCGTCGTAACGACTCGGTTGCCGCCCGGGTCATCGGTGATGCCCTGGTGCCGTGGGCCAGTGCGTCCGGCGGCGGGAAGCGCCGCCGGCTGGCTCTGGACGTCGACCGGGGCCGGCACCTCACCGGACTGCATCACTTCGACCTGCTCAACCATCCTCGGGTCTATGCGGTGCTGCGGGACTGGTTGACCGAATAGTCGTTCGTCCGAGCCGTTCCCTTCGGCTCGGACATTCGTTATCTTCCGGACAGTCTGGTGTTCAGCTAAAGGGGGTCCGGGGGATGCGACGCACGCCCATCTGGGCGGCCGTCGCGGCCATGGTGGTCAGCTTGGCGTTGCCCTCATCGGGTGCGTCGACGACGTGGACGCATGGTTTCGACGTGTCGTGGCCGCAATGCTCGGGCGGACACGCCCGACACGTTCCGAGCGAGCCCGGCCGCTACGTGGTGGTCGGCCTCACGCATGGTGCCGGCCACACGGCGAACCCCTGTCTGCCCGACCAGGTTGGCTGGGCGCGCGCGCATCACAGTGCGATTGCCGGCTACCTGGTTCCGAGCTATCCGACCCGGGCACAGCTGACCAGGGCGCGAACAGGCCTCTATGGGATTTGCCACTCGCTGCGCTGCCGGCTTCGCAACGACGGTGCCGCCCAGGTCGCCTCCGCTCTCGCGGTGATGCGTCGTGCCGGCCTCGACCTGCCGATGATCTGGGTCGACGTGGAGTTCCGCCGCGCCCCGGCCTGGTCGCGACACGACGACCGCAACCGCGCCGTCCTGTCCGGCGTCGTCGATGCTGTCGGCGCCGCCGGGTTGCGGGTCGGCGTCTACACGACGTCGTACATGTGGGGCCGGATCACCGGAGGGTGGCACGTCAACGTCCCCAACTGGCTCCCAGCGGGCAACGGTGACTCGCGCACTGCTCGCAGCCGATGTGCCACGACGGGGACGGGCGGCACGACCTGGCTGGTCCAGTACACCCGCGAGTGGGACGAGGACCTGACCTGTCCCGCCATGGACGCCAACCGGGGCCGGCCCGGTCCGCTGTGGCGCTACCGGAACACGACGCTTGTCGCTGGGTCGACCGGCGACGCGGTGACCGCTCTGCAACGGGCGCTGGCGGTGACGGAGTCCGGCGACTACGACGTCGCGACCACGACCGCGGTCGTGCAGTTCCAGGCGGCGCATGCACTGCCGGTCACCGGTTCGGTGGACGGTGACGACTGGCGCGCGCTGGGGGCGTTCCACCGGGTCGGCGGACATCCGTTCCTGCTCGGGCGGATGACTTCCTACTGACAGATGTTGCGGTCCTGACGGGATTTGAACCCGCGACCTTCGCCTTGACAGGGCGACGAGCACTCCACGCTGCTCCACAGGACCCGGTTGTGCGTGCCCCCAACGGGATTCGAACCCGTGCTACCGCCTTGAAAGGGCGGCGTCCTAGGCCTCTAGACGATGGGGGCGTCACAGCGCAACGCCCTTCGCGTCCGCCGTCGGGGACCGGGCCAGTCTAGGCCCACCGCATCGCCCGGCGCCAACGCGAGCAATGATCGGCGCCATGAGCGCCGATGTCGTCGACGAGGTCCGGTACGACGTGCACGGGCCCGTGGCCGTGGTGACGATCGACCGGCAGCACCGGCGCAACGCGATCGACGGTCGGACCGCCGAGGCGCTGGTGGACGCCCTCGAACAATTCGAGGCGGACGCCGACCTGGCGGTGCTGGTGCTCACGGGCGCAGGCGGGGCGTTCTGCGCCGGCGCGGACCTGACGGCCATCCAGACGCTGGGCCCGCGCGCCGACGGGCCGGACGGCCCGCTCGGCTTCACCCGCCGGACGCCGTCGAAGCCGACCATCGCCGCGGTCGCCGGCTGGGCGGTCGCGGGCGGGCTCGAGCTCGCCCTGTGGTGCGACCTGCGGATCGCCTCGCCGCAGTCGACCTTCGGCTGCTTCGAGCGTCGGTGGGGTGTGCCGTTGATCGACGGCGGTACCTGGCGGCTGCCGCGGGTCATCGGCATGGGCCGTGCGCTCGACCTGGTGCTCACGGGGCGTGCGGTGGATGCGGATGAGGCGCTGGCTATCGGCCTGGTGACGAGTGTCGCCGACGATCCTGTCGCCGCGGCGCTGGAGCTCGGCACCCGGCTGGCGTCGTACCCACAGGCGACGATGCGCTCCGATCGGATGTCGATGTACGAAGGCTGGGGACATCCGCTCGACGCGGCGTTGAAGATCGAGATGCGTCACGGCATCACCGTGCTCGAAGAAGGGCGTAAGGGAGCTCAGCGCTTCGCCGGCGGCGAAGGCCGCGGCGGCGTGGGCGTTTGAGACGCAACGTTCGCCGCCCTGTCTTTGCGCTCGAAGCGCACGCTCACGCCGGCGTTGACTGGTTGCGCAACTGAACAGCCGGGTGTGTGACGATAGGCGCTCGGGCCGTTAGCTCAGTTGGTAGAGCAGCGGACTTTTAATCCGCGGGTCGTCCGTTCGAGCCGGACACGGCCCACCCGTGACTGGAGCGCTCTCTCGAGTGACCTGCTCCGTTCGCCCAGCACTTGGCATGACGCGCCGAGGGTCACTCATGCAAATGGCGCCCGAGAGGGAGATCTTCTCCATCCCAGGCGCCATTGGCGTCGGTGCGATGTCTACCGCGTGTTCATCTTCACGTGACCCTCGGTGTCGTCGTCGTCGGGGATCGCGTGCGATGCCCGGTGGCCCTGAGTGTCGTCCTCGTCTGGAACTGCGTGAGACGCGCGGTGGCCCTGAGTGTCGTCCTCGTCTGGAACTGCGTGAGACGCGCGGTGGCCTGCGGTGTCTTCGTCGTCGTTCGGCGTCTGCGGGTCGACCATGGTTGGCCTCCTTGGTCCCGGCTTTCCGCCGGCTAAAGGGAACTCTGCCTGACCTACCCCTGCCGTGTCCGTCGAATCAAGGACACGTTCCTTGTCAAGTTGCCGACATCTCCTACTCGCCCGCGAGACGCACGAGTGATGCCCTGTCGGCCAGCGTCACCCGGCGATTGCCCAGCTTCACCCAACCGCGCCGTTCAAAGCCACGCAATGCCAGGTTGACACTCTGTCGCGTCGCCCCGACGTGTGCGCCGATCTCCTCCTGACTGATCACGACATCGGCGGCGCCGACGCTGCCGCTCTGCTCGACCAGCCATTTCGCAATGCGTCGGGGTACGTCGAGAAAGACCAGATCCGCTGCTACTTCGGTGAGCCGCCGCATGCTCTCGGCGACGCTGCGCCAAGTCGTCTCAGCGAACCCCGGGTTCTCGTGCATCATCGCAACGACTGCTGCGCGCTCGAGGAAGATGACGCCGACGTCTTCCATGACCTCGACGTCGGCGGACCGACGTCCACCGTCGAGCAGGCTCAGTTCGCCCAGCGTCTCCCCCGCGCCGACCCAGGTGAGGACGAGCTCGCCTCCGTCGGCTGACCGGACGCTCACCTTTACGCGTCCGGCGGTCAGGACGACGAGGGAGTCACCGTGATCGCCGCAGCCGAAGACCAGCTGCCGTCGTTGATAGCGACGGGATCGTGCGCCGGACACGATTCGTGTCAGCTCTTCATCGGAGAGCGCGTCGAAGGTCGCGACTCCACGCAGCGCCTCGGCGTGCTTGGCCGCGTCACTCATGTTGAATCGCATTGTCAGCCACGGCCCGCAAAACCGTTTTGACGTCGTACGGCGTGAGGTGTGGATGCTTGCTCAACATGCGCGCGACGAGACCCGTGACGTGGGGCGCCGCGAATGAGTTACCCGTCGACGTGATCGTGCCGCCGTTCAGCCACGGCACCTCGACGTCGACCCCGGGTGCCCCGAATTCAACCGGCGGCTTGGGATTGCAGTCGATGGAGAAAGGATCCTTGCCGTCATGCGCTGCTACGGAGATGACGGACGCGAACTCACCCGGGTAGGTGGGTGCCGGCACATTGTTGACTGCGCAGACCAGCACTGTCCCGGCGAAGAACGCTCGGTCCGCCAACTCGTGGAACATCCCGAAGTACTCCTCGCGCCCGGTGCTCAGCGAGAGGTTGACGACGCGCGCACCCTGTTCGATCGCCCAGTCCAGGGCGTGGCCGAAAACGACACCCTTACCTGTTAGCCGTTCTCCGAGCACGCGGATCGACCAGATGCGGCAGTCGGGCGCTGCCTTCCGAATGATGCCGGCGCAGGCCGTCCCGTGACCGTAGAGGTCGGCGTGTGGGCCATCGTCGAAGACAACCTCTTCCGCTTCCCGATCCCAAGCCAGGGCAACGGCGCGATGCACTGAGCCGACTGCCGGATGCGCAGGGTCGACCCCGCTGTCGATGACCGCGACATCGACGCCCGCACCTGTGGCGCCGCCCCACGCCCATTCCTTGGTCAATGGCAAGCCGATCGGAGTGACCGGACGCAGGACGTCGGGTTCGAACGCCTCTGACCAGGCTGGTTTCAGCGAATCCGTGGCGACCTCCTTTGGAGGTACGCCGCGACGTCGCCGAGCACGGCGACCGCAAGGCGTTTTTCTTCCGCGCCGTGAGCCGCGAGTGCACTGAATGCTTCTGCGAGGTTGACGAGCTCACGGTCGCTGTGCGGCACCTCGAGGGCGATTGAGCGAGCGCCTTCGGCAAGCGACGAGCCGTCGCCTGCGGCCGCCTCGACCGCCTGGAGCAAGACCCGGCCGATGTTGTTGAAGGTGCGAACGCTTTCGAGCGCCATGGCGGCTTGGTTGGCAAAGATGCTCAGCACGCGCATGTCCTTGTCGGCGCTGCCGCGGTTTTCGTCGCGGTCGAGCAGTGACAACACTCCGAGCATTTCCGAGGCTGACATGACCGGAACAGCGACGATGCTCTGGGGCACGTAGCCCGTCTGTTCAGCAACGCCCTGGGAGAAGCGCGCGTCGTTGCTGACGTCGCTGACGGCGATTGGCTGACCCGAGCGCACCACCCAACCGGCGACGCCCCTGTTGGAGGGCATACGCATGCCGGTGACATCCGTTGCGCCGGCGCCGGCAGCTGTCGTGTAGACAAGCTCGGACTCGTCCTCGGACAACAGCGCAAGCGAGCAGGCCGCTGCGCCGAAGACCTCCCGTGCAGTGTCAGTGAGAGCCAAGAGGAGATCGTCAGGGGCTACCGGGTTGATGGCGCTCCCTAGAGCCGTTGCCGTCTCACCCAGCTCGCGCAGCAGCTCGTCGGCGGTACTCATGCCGTCAGTGGGCTCCGCGCACTTCGGCATCCCGCAGTCGACTGCACAAGGCCGTCAGCAACGCCAGTGCCACCGGCGGTTGCTCCTCGATGAGCGGCCGGAACTCCCACGTCGTCAGGCCGAAGGTACGAAGCCCGTCACCGGCAACGATGCTGGCGGACCTGGGCTTTCCGTCGATGAGAGAGACTTCGCCGAAGTAAGCGCCGGGCTGCAGCTTGCGTACGGTCTTCCCGTCGACCTGAACGGCGGCAGTGCCGGCAAGAACCAGGTGGAAGCCGACCGCCTCCCCGCCCTGCTCCGTGACGACGTGATCGTTCGGATGGTTGTGGATGTGGCCCCGGTTGACGATGTCGCGCAGCTGGCGGTCATTCAGGCTGTGGAACAGGTCCACGGACCGGAGCATGTCCAGAGCCTCGTCGTTCGTCATGCTGTCCCCATTTCCAGTCCACCCGGAGCGACATTCAACCGTTGTTGCCGCGGCTTGTCGTCATTTCGGGCGAATAGCTGTCGCGCCGCGCCCGTTACGTCCTAGTCGCAGCGTAAGGATGGGCTAACTCGGAGTCGACCTGTCAACGTCGGCGCCTGCAGCCACGTTGAACGGGCATCCAACCTTCGGAAGGCTCAGTCATGACTGCAACCCGACGGCACCTGATCCGCCGCCGTAGCTCCATTGGTCCCGCGCTCGTCGTCGTCATGTCAACGCTCGGCTGGTCCGTCGCATTGCCGGCCGAGGCGGCGTCTCACCGTGGTCCGTCGATGGAGTGCTTCGGCCGGACGGCCACGATCGTCGGCACGGCCAAGGACGACGACATTGTCGGGACGACGGGCCCGGACGTCATCGTGACGCTCGGCGGTGACGACACGGTCAGTGGCGAGGACGGTGACGACCTGATCTGCACCGGGGACGGTGACGACGAGATCGACGCAGGCAAGGGCGACGACCGGGTCGACGGCGGGGCTGGTCGGGACCAGATCGACGGAGGTCAGGGCGCAGACGAGCTGGACGGGTCGGATGGCGATGACGGCATCACCGGCGGCCAAGGCGGTGACACCGTCGACGGGGGTGCCGGCGACGACCGCGTGGCTTCAGGCAGCGGTGCCGACCGAGTCCAGGGCGGCTCGGGCCGCGACTTCATCAACAGCGGTCATGGTGACGACATCGTCGACGGCGGTGCCGACGACGACGGCATCAACGCCAGCAGTGGTGACGACGCTGTTGATGGGGGGAGCGGCGACGACAGCGTCGACGGTTCGACCGGAACCGACGACATCTCCGGCGACGACGGCAACGATGACATCTCCGGTGGCGACGGTGACGACGCGTTGCACGGCGGCGCGGGCGACGACAGCCTCTCGGGCGGCAACGGCGATGACAGCGTCGATGGCGGTGCAGGTAATGACGCGATCAGCCTGTACGGCGACGGTGGGCTGACGGTCGACCTGCCGAACGGCCGTGCTCGCGGCGATGGCGCGGACTCCTTGTCCGGCATCGAGTCGGCATCGACGTTCGGAGACGGACACAACGTCCTCATCGGCGACGACGAAGACAACAGCTTCACCTCGGTCGCGCGCACGGACCAGGGCGACACCCAGATGCAGGGCGGCGGCGGCAACGACTCGTTCCGGATCGGCAGCGAGGGAACCTATGACCTCGAAGGCGGCGCCGGCGCCGACACCATTGACCTGAGCTCGGCGTACTTCCGCGAGGGCTGGTTCGTGAACCTGCTCATCGGAGTCGTCCATGGTCCTGCGACAGCGAACGTCAGTATCGACTCCATCGAGAACGTCAAAGGTTCGCCCAATCGTGACGAGATCCAGGGAGACGACGGCCCCAACACGATCGACGGCTACTACGGCAACGACATTGTCCGCGGCAACGGTGGCAACGACAACCTGATCGGCGACGCGGGCCACGACCAGCTGAGCGGCGGCGCCGGGGACGACGCCATCGACGGTGCGGGACCCGATGACGTCAGAGACGACTCTTTCGACTCGATCACCTACGACGACGCCACCAGCGGTGTCACCGTCGACCTCGCCACGGGAACGGCGACGGGCCAAGGCAACGACACGATCGTCAACGTGGAGAAGGTGTCCGGGTCGGTCTACGACGACCTCATCAGCGGTGACGACGGCGCCAACGAGCTGTCGGGTCGCACCGGCGACGACGTCGTCAACGGACGGGGCGGCAACGACCTGCTCACCGGCGCGACCGGCGACGACGTCTTCGACGGAGGTGCTGGCGTGGACATGGTCGATTTCAAGGGTTCGACGACCGCGATCACCGTCGACCTGGCTGCCGGTACCGCGACCGGTGACGGCAACGACACGCTCCACAACGTGGAGAACATCCACGGCTCCATTTATGACGACACGATCAGCGGCGACGACAACGCCAACTTGCTGGGCGGCGGTTTCGGCGACGACACCATCAACGGTGCAGGCGGCAATGACGTGCTGGTCGACGAGTTCGGCAGCGACACGTTCGACGGTGGTGACGGCGACGATGTCATTCGTCCCGGCGCGGACACGGACAAGGTTTCCGGTGGCGCCGGCAATGACCGCATGTTCTCTTCCGCCGGTGACGACGCCTATGACGGCGGCTCGGGCAGCGACACGGTCGACTTCTCTGGGGAACGGCAGGCCATCCACGCCGACCTGCCGCACGGGACTGTGACGGGCGCGAGCAACGACACCCTGGCCTCGGTCGAGAACATCGTCGGCACATCCGGCCCGGACAACCTCGTCGGCGACGACAACGCCAACGTGCTGGACGGCGGCCGCGGCCGCGACCGGATTGTTGCCGGCGCCGGTGACGACGTCCTCCTGGGTGGCCCCGACGCGGACGCACTCGATGGTGGCGACGGTGAGGACACGGTCAGCTTTGCCCACGCATCCCGCTCCGTCGCTGTCGACCTCCGCTTCGAGCACGCTTCGAGGGAGGGCGGAGACCGTCTCATCTCGATCGAGGACATCGTCGGATCACCGTTCGGGGACAGGCTGCGCGGCGACGACGGTGCCAACGTCATTCAGGGCAACGGCGGCGACGACACCATCGAGGGCAACGGCGGCGACGACAGCCTCGACGGCGGCGATGGCGCCGACATCGTGGACGGCGGGGCTGGCACCGACGTCTGCACGGGTGAGCACCTGGCGGGCTGCGAGTAGCCGCGAAATATCCGGCTGACCTCGGTTGACGCGGATTCGCGCGGGTTCGACACTATACGTAGGGTTTTGTTACCAACACGTAGGGTAAACAGCCCGCATGCCGGCCGCGACAGGGCGTCCGGGGGCCAAGGAGAACAAAGGTGCACACGACCGTCCGCCGGGCAACGATCGCTCTGGCTCTTACTCCCCTGCTCAGCGTCCCGGCCGGTCTGACGGCCAATGCGTTGGCGAGTTCGGTGGGGCATGGCACCACCGCGGTGAGCACGCCGGCCCCTCCGGGCGACGCGTCAGCCGTTGCCGCGGAGGTCGACGGCATCATCTCGGTCGGCAAGACGAAGGCTCACGCGGGCTCGAACGGCGCAAGTGCTGACGCCGACGCCCTGACCGTGCTCGGAAACCAGGTCTCCGGCGGCTCTCAGACCGGCGTCGGCGCCAAGAGTGGCAACCTGATCGGCACGGGCGACACCCCGATCGGTGACGCGGAAGTGGCGCCGTGGAGCGCCAAGGTGGCCAACGCCAACGGTGGATACCAGTCGCATGCGGAGGCAGCGCTCGCGCATGCCAAGGCCGCCGATCTGCTCGAGCTGTGGTTGCTGCACTCGCAGTCCGATGCCACCTGGACGCCGGGCACCTCGGCCGGCGACGCGCAGAGTGATGGTGCCGAGGTCAGTGCGCTGAGCATGCTGGACATCAAGGTCCTGCACAGCGAGGCGCACAGCACGGGCAAGGGCCACTCCGACCTGCTCGTGGTCAACGGGAACGAGGTCGGGTCGAGCGACCAGGCCAACGGCGCGTGCAAGCTCGATCTGTCGCCGGTTCTCAACCTCTTGTGCCTGCAGGCCAATGGCGGTCAGGGCAAGGACGGGCTGAGGTCCGCCGCAGCCGACGTCGCCACGTTCGACATCGGCGGTGGCGCGCTCGGCGGCACGATCAGCGGTGCGTCATCCTCAGGTGCGGCGGGCACACCCGATCTGCCTTCGCCATCGCAGGCCGCCCACCGCGGCAGCACGCGAGGAAGCGCCGCGCGACCGCCGGTCGCCACGCCCACACAGGCGTCGTTGCCCTTCACCGGCGCTGATGCTGAGCGCTCGGTGACCGTCGCTCTCGCGCTGGCGATGATCGGTGCGACGGCGACGTTGTTCGGTCGCCGCCGCCGGACTACTGCGTGATGCGGAGCCAGTCGACCTTCATCTGAGCGGGGAACGTCGTAGCCGCTGTCGGCGAACCGACGAAGTCACCGCCGACGGCGAGGTCGAGAAGGACATAGAACGGCTGGTCGAAGCCCCACACGTTCTCGGCTGGAAGGTCGGCCGGGGTGACCGTGAAGAATGGCTGGCCGTCGACGAGCGTGGCGACAGCGTCCGGTTGCCACACGGTCGCATAGGTATGCCAGCTCCCCGTGAGCATGGTTCCGCTGGTGTTGCGGCTGAACTGCCAGTGCAGACCGGCGTTCGTGGTTCCGTGCACCGTGGCGTAGTCGGTCGACGGCGCCTGCCCCTTCATCTCCATCGTGTCGATCTCGCCGCTGGCGGGCCAGCCTCCGTTCACACCCACACCCCAGAACGCCGGCCAAAGGCCGGCACCCGCGGGAGTGAGGATGCGCGCCTCCGCGCGTCCGTACTGCCAGGAGTAGTGGCCCTCCGTGGTCAGCCGGCTGGAGGTGTAGTCGTGGACGCCACCGAGCGGTCCGACCGCGGTCTCCTGCTTCGCAGTGATGACAAGCGAGCCGTTGCCGTCAGTAAAAGCGTTGTGGTCGGTGTAGACCTCGAGCCACCGGCGGACCATACGCTGCCGCCGCGGGCATAGCTCTTGTCCGGTTGCCAGGCCACCGCATGTGAGTCGACGACCACCTTGTTGCTCGCGACGACGCGGTACGACGTGACGGCGGTCGCCGCCTCGGCGTGGACGGCGCTCACCATCAAAGGCGCGGAGAAGAAGCTCGCTGCGACGGCGGCGGCCATGAAACGACGACGTGGTCTCATCACCCGGCCATCGTTTGCGCCTACGGGTGCAAAAACAGTCAGAGCAGGCCGAACCACCTGATCGGGGCGCCGAAATGACCCGTCAGGACCAGCTCAGGCGGTAAGGATGGCCTGCTCCTGGAGCCAGCCGCGGATGACTTCGGCTGTCCACTCGGCGGCTTCCAGCTGCGGGACATGACCGATGTCCGGCGCGATCTCGAGCCGCCATTCCGGATGCGCCTTCGCGACCGATCGCGCGACCCGGACCGGCACCAGCCGGTCCTTGTCGCCGTGGATCAGCAGCACGGGAGCCTCGATCGCGCTGAGGGCGGTGTTGAGCCGCCGTGGACGGGTGAGCAGCTTGATCACCGACCGGGCGGCCAGCAAGAACGAAGGGGCGGCCTCGCTGTCGCGCCCGCGGTCCTTCGCCATCCGGATGGCAGTGTCGACAACGTCGGCCGGCACCCGGCGTGGATCCACGCAGCACATCGCCAGCGTCTCCCGCACGATCCGCTCGGCGGTGACCGTACGCCGCCGTCGCGCCATCGCGGCTTCGCCGACACCGGGCACGACCAACGCCGCGAAGCTGGCCGCGACGCGCGCGTCGATAGGTGACAGCAGCGGCCGCGGCAACGCCGGGTCGACGAGGACGACGGCTCGGACCAGATCCGGAGTCGCCGCCGCCTGCAGGGCGCTGATCGCGCCGCCCATCGAGTTGCCGACGAGGACCACGGGCTCGCCTGCGACCTCGCGCAGGAACCGTTCCAGCAGCTTGCGGTTGCCGGGCACCGTCGTACGACGTCCCGCCGCCGGTGTGTAGCCATGACCTGCCAGATCGGGCGCGAGGACGCGCGCATCGGAGGTCAGCAACGGTGCCAGCGCCGACCAGTTCCACGCGGCACCGCCGAGTCCGTGGACGCAGACCAGCAGCGGTCCCTGCTTGTTGCCGCCGTAGTCGAGGTAGTGGGTCTTTCCGTCGAGGTCGACGTACTTCGATTGCACATCTACTCCGGTCGAGACGCTCACGCGAGAGACCCTAGTAACAGGGAAGGACCGTGGCGATCCTTGTCGCACCCCGACCCGACCGCTACGGTCATCGCAACCGTTTCGTGACCTGCCGGCCAACGGGGCCGGGCGGCGAGGCGGACCGCCGAGTCCTTCATTGGAACCGGGGACCCAAGTTCCCCTTGGGGTGAATCGGCCCCGCCGCCGCAGTCGGGCGACAGGCCGTAGGGCGAAAAGTTTCTTCCGCGCCCGAACCCGACAGCTAACCCGGTAGGCGGGGTTACGGAAGAAGGAGTACGCCGGCCTGTGGCGCCTCTCCGCCCACTTCGACGTCTTGGCTCTCTCCGACTCGCATCAGCGGTCGTCTCTGTTGTCGTTCTCGCAGGTACGACGGCAGTCCTCGGCGTCTCACCCGCCAACGCCGGCTCCTTGAAGGCGCGAATCGCGGCAGCGCATCGCCAGCTCGCGGCACTCGACACCAAGGCCGAGGCGGCCACCGAGCGCTACAACGCCGCGCGGATCAAGCTTGCCGCCGACCAGCGCTCGGCCACATCGGCCCAGCACCGCCTGAGCTCGGCGCAGCAGACGCTCGCCCACATGCAGAAGGCCGTGTCGGCATTTGCCGTGGCGGCCTACCAAGGGCAGACGCTCGACTCCACCCTCGGCGTGACCGCTGCTTCGCCGCAGGAGTTCCTCGACAAGATGACGACGCTGCAGGCCGTCGCCAACAGCCAGAGCCAGGCTCTTGCCCAGCTGGCAGCCGCCCAGCGCTCGGAGGAGCAGGCGCGCTCGACCGCGTCGGCCGCGCTGAAGGCGCAGCAGACCGCCACCCAGCAGATGCAGGACGACCGCAACACCGTGCTCGCCGCCGCTCAGCAGGAGCAGCAGATCCTGCATCGCCTGCAGGTGCGCGAGCAGGCGATCATCCGGGCTGCTCGCGCCCGTGCGGCGCGCCTTGCCGCGCAGCGAGAGGCGGCCGCTCTGGCCGCACGCGTTGCCGCCGCCCGCGCAGCCGCTGCGGCGCTGACGGTCCAGCCGACGTCGCCGCCCGTCGTCACCGGTTCCGGTGGCGCGCGGGTCGCGGTGCAGTGGGCCTACCGCGAGCTCGGCAAGCCCTACCAGTGGGGTGCGGCCGGTCCCAACTCGTTCGACTGCTCGGGTCTCACCCAGTACGTGTGGGGCAAGGCCGGCGTCTATCTCGACCACTACACCGGCTCGCAGTGGAACGAAGGACAGCACGTCGACCGCAGCCAGCTACAGCCGGGCGACCTTGTGTTCTTCGGTAGCGACCTTCACCACGTGGGCCTCTACGTCGGCAACAACAACATGATCGAGGCGCCGTACACCGGTGCCAACGTCCGCGTGAGCTACGCGTTCCGCAGCGACTATGCCGGAGCGATCCGCCCCGGCACCTGATCGAGTGCGGCGTCGTAACGGTCGAGCACCAGGGCCGCAAGCGAGGGGTGCGCACCGATCGGCGCGCTCGTCACCGGCGCCCCGGCAGCAACGACGTCGTCGTGGAACGCACCCGGCGCTAACAGGTACGACGAGACAACGGCGGGGCCAACCTCCGTGAGTCGAGGTGATCCCGCCGAGACGAATGCAGTCGTGACCTCGGTGCCGAGTGTGACCGACAGATGGTCGGCCATGGTGCGCACGTCATCGAGTGCCCGCTCGTCGCTCGAGCCGGCACCGGCGAGGACAACAGGTGAGCGTCCGTCGTAGCCGGCTTCGTACAGGCGATCGGACAAGGCGGCTGCGAGCAACGGGTCCGGCCCGACGGCGGCGGCAATGACCGCTCCGGGTGCTTGCGCGGGAATGTCCGTGCGCACGTGAAAACCGCTGGTGAGCAATAGCGGGACGATGACGCAGCTGTCGTCGATGACATCGGCGATTGACGGCGGGCCGTGCTCGAGATAGCCGAGGCGCACGTCGAGCTCGGGACGCTGAGCACGCACTTGCCGGGCGACCGACCCGACGACGTCAGCGAAGCGTCGATCCGCGCTGCCATGCGCCGCGAGGACAAGCGTCCTCAGGCGTGGATTCCGCACTCCACCTTGCCGGTGCCGGTCCAGCGACCCTGCCGACCGTTCCCCCGTCGGGTGCAGGGCGCGCAGCCGATCGACCCGTAGCCGTCAGACAGCAACGGGTTGGACAGCAGCCCGTTGTCGGCGACGTACTTGTCGACGTCGTCCTGCGTCCACGCGGCAAGCGGGTTGACCTTGACCAGGCCGTTGGTGGCGTCCCACTCGACCAGGCCGATGCCTTTGCGCGACTCGGTCTCGGCGCGCATGATGCCGGAGGCCCAGGCGACGTAGGGCGCGAGCGCGCGTCGCAGCGGGAGCACCTTGCGCAACCGGCAGCAGAGGTCCGGGTCGCGCGTCCACAGATCCTTGCCGTAGGTCGCGTCCTGCTCTGCGACGGTCTGTTCCGGGCGCACCCGCAGCAGCTGGATGTCGATCGTCGACTCGACCGCATCGGCGGTGCCGAGCGTCTCGGCGAAGTGGTAGCCGGTGTCCAGGAACACGACCTTGGCGCCCGGGCGGATCTGTGCGGCCATGTGCGGCAGCACGCACTCGGCCATCGAGGTGGCGACGACGAAGCGCTCACCGAATCGGTCGTAGGCCCAGCGGATGACCTCTTGCGGCGTGGCGCCTTCGAGGGCCGCGCCGGCGTGCGCTGCCAGGTGTGGCAGACCGTCGGAGGCGTCATAGAGATCGTGCAGGGCGGAAGAGTCGTCGTGGAGATACGACAGCTCGAGCGCCGAAGTCATGAGGTCCTCGCTGAGAGCGTGAGTCGCGGAAGTGCCGGCTGAGAAGGTCAGCGGCAGCGACACGCCGCGCTCTGGACGCGCTGCAGATCTACGTGCAGCCGCGCAACCAGGAGCACGGTCGAGGACATATCGACAGTGTGACACACTCGTTGCGTGAGCAACAGAGCGGCATTTTTCTGTCGCCGTCATGTGGACCTGGTCCGCGTGGCGAGCGCGATGTGTCTCAGCATCTGAGACCCCGCCCGCTTCTGCTCGTCGTACGAGAGGTCGTTCTCCTTCCATGTCCGATCAGCCAGCACGTCCGCGGCCGTCCCGGCGCACCGTCGGCCAGGGCCAGTGGGCGCTCGGCCATCTCGAGCCGCTCAACCCCAATGAGCGTACGAAGAAGGACGACGACGGCCTGAACGTCCGGCTGCGGATCGAGAACATCTACTCCAAGCTCGGCTTCGCGTCGATCGACGGGGCCGACCTCCGTGGCCGGTTCCGCTGGTGGGGGCTCTACACCCAGCGTCGGCAGGGGATCGACGGCGGCAAGACCGCGATCCTCGAGCCGGAAGAGCTCGACGACGAGTACTTCATGCTTCGCGTCCGCATTCCCGGCGGTCGCCTCTCGAACGAACAGCTTCGCGTCGTGGCAACGATCGCGACGGAGTTCGGCCGCGACATCGCCGACGTGACGGACCGGCAGAACGTCCAGCTGCACTGGATCCGGATCGAGGACGTGCCGGAGATCTGGCAGCGGCTCGAAGCAGTTGGCCTGTCGACGGCCGAGGCGTGTGGCGACACCCCGCGAAACATGCTCGGCTGTCCCCTGGCTGGCGTCGACGCCGATGAAGTGCTCGACGGGACTGAGGCTCTGCTCGCCACCAATCGGCTCGCCGAAGGCAACAAGGAGTTCTCCAACCTTCCGCGCAAGTACAAGACCGCGGTCAGCGGCTGCCCGGTGCAGTGCGTCGGTCACGAGATCAACGACATCTCGTTCGTCGGTGTGCGCGCCGACGATGGCCGTGTCGGTTTCGACGTCTGGGTCGGCGGCGGGTTGTCCACCAACCCGATGTTCGCCAAGCGGCTTGGCGTGTTCGTCGAACCCGATGATGTGCCCGACGTGTGGGCCGGCGTCACCAAAGTCTTCCGCGACTACGGCTACCGCAAGTCGCGCAACCGTGCCCGGCTCAAGTTCCTCGTTGCCGACTGGGGTGCGGAGAAGTTCCGCGAGGTGCTGGAGAAGGAATATCTCGGCCACGCGCTCGAGGACGGGCCGGCGCCGCTACCTCCCAACGGTCCGCGCGACCACGTCGGTGTGCGCAAGCAGAAGGACGGCCGCAACTACGTCGGTTTCGCACTGGCGTCCGGCCGCACGAGCGGGACGCAGCTCACGGAGATCGCCGATCTCGCAGCCCAGCACGGCAGTGGCGACGTCGCCATGTCGGTCGAGCAGAAGATCATCGTTCGCGACGTACCCGACGACAACGTCGACTCGCTCGTTGCCGAGCTGGAGCAGCGGGACCTTCGTGTGCAGCCGTCGGTGTTCAGGCGCGGCACGATGGCGTGCACCGGCATCGAGTTCTGCAAGCTCGCGATCGTCGAGACCAAGGTCCGATCCGTCGAGCTCTACGAAGAGCTCGAACGGCGCCTTCCCGACTTCGACACCCCGGTCACCATCAACCTCAACGGCTGCCCCAACTCGTGTGCGCGGTTCCAGACGGCCGACATCGGCCTGAAGGGCTCGATCGTCGAGGACGGCGAGGGTTTCCAGATCCACCTCGGTGGGTCGATAGGTGGCGACGACGCGGCGTTCGGTCGCAAGCTGCGTGGGCTCAAGGTGACCAGCGCCGGGCTGCCCGACTACGTCGAGCGCGTCCTGCGCAACTACTCCAGCGACCGCGGCGACGGAGAGTCGTTCGCCGCCTGGGTGCGTCGGGCCGACGAAGCCCTCATCCAGTAGGCCTCGTGTCCACCGCGCGGGCCGTCCCGTTCTACTGCCCCTACTGCGGCGACGAGGACCTGCGTCCGCTCAATCACACGCACGGCGCCTGGTGGTGTCAGTCCTGCCGCCGGGCCTGGTCGCTGAGGATGCTCGGAACCGGCACGCCGGAGGAGCTCACCGAGTCAGGGTGATGTGCCATTGCGGACAGGTTGTGCTGGGTATGTCACCGTGCGTGAGTAGCGACGACGCGGCACGGGACCGGTTACGCCGCCGAGCGGCGTTCCTGTCCGAGATGGCCGAGGCCAAGGCGTTGCTCGAGCGTGTCTCGCCGCGGCGAGCCCGCCGGGCCCGGGCCAACCAGCTGCACCGCATGCTGACCTACCGACACTGCTGACACGGTCCTGCTGACTCGGGGGCGCTCATCTGCCACGATCCCCTCCGTGAGCAGCGACGCCGAAGACAGCCTCGCCGTCGTCGTCTACCGCGAAGACGGCCTCTGGCAGTCCGGCGTGCTCCCCGAGAAGGTCAATGACAACCTCGACGGACTGGTAGCCGTGCTGCGCCAGCAGCCGGCGGAGAACGGCGCGATCGGCCTGGTCAACGTGGCCGACGAGTTCTTCGTCGCGGTCCGCGTCCGCGGCGAGGAGACCCGACTGTTGCTCTCGGACGTGACCGCGGCAGTCGCCTGGGATCTCGCCCGGCAGGTCGTGCGAGAGCTCGGCATGGACGCTCCCGGCGACGACGACCTCGAAGACGTCTGGCCGGCCGGCGACCTGTCCATCTTCACCGACCTCGGCCTGGACGAGATGGAGCTGGGCGCCGTCCTGGCCGATCTGGATGCGTACGCCGACGAGATGCTTCTGTCGATTGCGGACCGAATCGGCTTCGCCGAGGTTTATGACCGCGCCCTCGAGGCAGCGGCTCTCTAGACCCAGAGAAGAGGAGAAGCCAGCCGTGCCCCACTTCGCCGCCGCGCTCTCGCGCCGCCCGTCCGGCTGGAGCGGTGAGGAGCTCGATCTCAAAGACGTCGAGGATCTCGACGGCGTCGTCGAGGAGATGCGTCGCTACGGCGACGACGCCGAGCTGCAGCTGTTGTTCGTCGAGGAGGACGACGAGTGGTTCGCCATCGTCCGCGTCGACGAGGACGGCGATCCGCGGGTGTTCCTCTCCGACGGCCGCGCGATGGAGAGCAGCACTCTTGGTGCGCTCTTCGGGGAGGCCGCCGCAGTGGCCGACCCGCCTGACGAACACGACGACGAGGACGAGGACGACGCGGACGAAGAGGACGACGTCGTCCAGACGAGCGGTGATCCGGTCGGTGACCCGGACGTTCTTTCCGACTTCGGCATTCCGGAGAAGCGGTTGCTCGCGCTGTGTGCCGAGGAGGGCCAGCTACCTGCGGACGTGATCAGCACGTTGTGCGAGACCGCGGGTTGCCTCGAGGCTCTGGACGCCCTGCGGCTGGCGTGATCGCGGTCGCCGTCGAAGCCTGGATGCGCCTCGCGCTCGATGAGGCGCGGGCGGCCGATGCGACCGGTGACGTACCCGTCGGCGCCGTCGTCGTCGACGGCGACGGCTCCGTGATCGGCAGTGGCCACAACGAACGCGAAGCAGCGCACGACCCCACGGCGCACGCCGAGCTGCTCGCCATCCGGAACGCGGCCGTCGTACGTGGCACGTGGCGGCTCGAGGACTGCAGCCTTGTCGTGACGTTGGAGCCCTGCACGATGTGTGCCGGTGCGACGGTGCTGGCTCGGTTGCGGCGCGTCGTTTATGGCGCGACGGATCCCAAGGCCGGAGCGGTCGGTTCGCTGTGGGACGTCGTACGAGATCGACGGCTCAACCATCGGCCGGAGGTCGTGTCCGGGGTGCTTGCGGACGAGTGCCAAACCCTGTTGCGCACGTGGTTCGAGGAGCGGCGAGGGGTCACGCCGCTCCGCTAGGCTGGATGACGGTGGAGTGTCCGAGCGGCCGAAGGAGCACGCCTCGAAAGCGTGTGAGGGGGCAACTCCTCCGTGGGTTCAAATCCCACCTCCACCGCCAATAGGCGCAAAGTCTGAGCGTTCGTGTTGCGTTTCTTGTGTTTAGGTCTAACCTCAATGTATGCGTACGGCGCTTGCTGTCGAGCTGAACGAGGCCGAGGGCGGCGACCTGCTGACGACCGGTGAAGCCGCGGCGCTGCTTGGTACCTCGCGCCAACACGTGGTGAACCTCTGCAACGCCGGCGATCTGCCGTTTACGACGGTCGGTCGCCATCGGCGGGTGTCCCGGCACGACGTCGAGGCCGTGCGCACCCGGACGCAACGACTGACCCGGGATCAGCTGCGGAGCCTGTGGCTGTCGCACGCCGTTGCCGCACGTCTCGTGAGTGACCCAGAGCGCGTCTTGGCGCATGCCCGCCGCAACCTCGACAAGGTGCTCGTGTCTTCGGCGCGCGGGTCCGCGAAGGTCTGGCTGCACGAGTGGTCGCAGTTGCTCGAGGGGCCGATCGAAGGCGTGCTCGAGGCGCTGACGTCCCGCTCTCCTCGTTCACGTGAACTGCGACAGAACAGCCCCTTCGCCGGAGTGCTTTCCGAGCATGAACGCCGAGAGGTGCTAGCGGCTTACGGCCGGGCGCACCATGAGGATGCGGCGCGGTGAGGCGCGAAGACCTTGCCCATCTGCTCCGGGCTGCGGCTCGCATCGCTAACGACGGCGACATTCTCGTCGTCGGCAGTCAGGCGATCCTCGGATCCCTTCCCGAAGAGGAGTTGCCGAGCGCTGCCTGGATGTCGGACGAAGCGGATCTCGCATTCCGCGACGAGGTCGTCGGCGAAGAGAAGGCCGATCTTGTCGACGGCGCAATCGGCGAGCTGTCGCAGTTCCACGAAACGTATGGCTATTACGCGCAGGGCGTTGACCTGACCACGGCCAAGCTGCCCAGCGGTTGGCAGGACCGGCTCGTCGCGTTCGATCGTGAGGACGCGTCCCCGGCGCGTGCGTGGTGTTTGGACAAGCACGACCTCGTCATCTCCAAGCTGGTCGCGATGCGCGAGAAGGACCTGGTGTTCGCGACGGCCTTGCTCGATGCCGGTCTCGTGGACCTCGACACTCTGCGCGCGAGGGCAGGTGAACTCGACACCGTGCCGGCGGCGGTCAAGCGACGCGTGCGGGACTGGCTGGACGCGTGGGCGCGACGACGGAACGGCTAAGCACCGACCGTGCTCAGGACATGTGCACGCGTCCATCGCGCCGAGCCCTAACTGGCACTATCGCTCGGTTCGGCGGCTACCAAGATCAACGAACCTAGCCGGCGCTATTCGCCTCGGAGTTGCAAGCGCGCGAGGCGGGCGCTCCTGATGACGTCTTCGGTCATGATGGCGTCACCGAAGCTGACGCGCGCAGCTTCAAGCGTGTCCGAGTCAGGACCCGTCTGCTCGAACCAAGGTTCTATTGACAGGGCCTGGACCAGGTACTTGTTCGGTGAGAGCTGCTGGATGGACCAACCGGATAGGTCGTCCGTTCGCGCGAGATGCGCCGCCGTCAAGAGTTGTACCCCGTAGGCGTCGGGGACATATTCGCTCTCTTCGTCTCGCAGGCCCAGGTAGAACCTGCCCCTCGCGGCGGGCGCC
>JAICMI010000058.1 GCA_025929315.1 Frankiaceae bacterium | reverse complement strand
GCCTGCCGGAGTTGTGGCGGTTGAGGGCGACTTCGTAGCAGGCGACCCGGTTGAGCTGATCGACGAAAACGGCCACGCGGTGGCGCGCGGACTGGTCAACTACGACGCAGCGGAACTTCCTGCGCTGCTCGGCCGCTCGACGCACGACCTGACGGCGACCTTGGGCGCGGGATATCACCGCGAGGTCGTCCACCGGGACGACCTGGTCGTGCTGCAGCGCTGAGTTGGGGGGAGGGTCCGCGATGCCTGCTGCTCTGTGGCATGTGACCCTCACGCTTGCCGGCGACGAGCAGCCAGCCGATGAGGTGCTGGCAGCCCTCGAGCGGCTGGCCACGGAACGGCCGTTCTTTCTCGCCGGCCGCTATGCACCTGCGCGCGCCGAGCTCCGCTACTGGGAGGAGGCGCCGGACTGCTCGGACGCGGCGGCGATGGCGCTGCGTATGTGGTTCGACCATCGCCACTCGGCGAAGCTGCCTGCGTGGCACGTGGTTGCACTCGAGGTCGTCGCGCGGGATGAGCATCAGCGGCGCGACGGTGCTGCGCTCGCTGCGGCCGGCGGCTGGCAGCCGTTCGACGAGTAGCATTGATCACTCGTGCGGTTCGTTCACGACTCGGCACCATCGTGGGATCTGACCTACGACGACGTGTTCATGGTCCCCTCACGGTCAGACGTGGCCTCCAGGCTCGACGTCGATCTCTCGACGACTGACGGCACCGGTACGACGATCCCGATCATCGCGGCCAACATGACCGCGGTCTCGGGTCGCCGGATGGCCGAGACACTCGCCCGACGCGGCGGCTTGGCGATCATCCCGCAGGACATCCCGATCGACGTCGTCGCCGACGTGGTCGGGTTCGTGAAGAGCCGCCACCTCGTCTTCGACACTCCGATCACGATGGCGCCGACCGACACCGTCGGCGAGGCCATCAACCTGCTGCCCAAGCGTGCCCACGGCGCAGTGGTCGTCGTCGATGTGGACAAGCCGGTCGGTGTCATCACCGAGGCCGACTGCACGGATGTCGACCGCTTCACGCAGCTGCACCGGGTGATGTCGACCGACGTGCTCACGCTGCCTGACAGCGTCGACCCCCGACAGGCGTTCGACCGGCTGCACGAGGGCCGGCACCGGTTGGCGCCCGTTGTCGACGCGACGGGTCGGCTGATCGGCATCCTGACCCGGACCGCGGCGTTGCGCGCAACGCTCTACCAGCCGGCGGTCGACGCCACGGGTCGGCTTCGCGTCGGCGCCGCGATCGGTGTCAACGGTGACGTCGCGGGTCGCGCCGAGGCGCTGCTCGCGACGGGCATCGACGTGCTCGTCGTCGACACCGCACATGGCCATCAGGAGCGGATGCTCGAAGCGTTGCGCCTGGTGCGCAAGCTGGAACCATCGGTGCCGATCGCGGCCGGCAACGTCGTGTCTGCCGAAGGCGTGCGCGACCTCGTCGACGCGGGCGCCGACATCATCAAGGTCGGCGTGGGTCCGGGTGCGATGTGTACGACGCGGATGATGACCGGCGTCGGTCGGCCGCAGTTCTCCGCCGTACTCGAATGTGCGGTCGAAGCACGTCGGCTCGACCGGCACGTGTGGGCGGACGGCGGCGTCCGCCACCCGCGCGACGTCGCCTTGGCCCTCGCAGCGGGCGCGTCCAACGTGATGATCGGTTCGTGGTTCGCCGGCACTCACGAGTCCCCCGGTGATGTCTACCGCGACCCCGATGGGCGACTGTTCAAGGAGTCGTTCGGCATGGCGTCGGCCCGAGCGGTCCGTGGGCGGACCGAGCGCGACACGGCGTTCGAGCGTGCGCGCAAGGCGCTGTTCGAAGAGGGCATCTCGTCGTCTCGGATGTATCTCGACAACGAACGGCCCGGCGTCGAGGATCTGCTCGACCGGATCGTCGCCGGGGTGCGCAGCGCGTGCACCTATGCCGGTGCCGGGTCGATCGCGGAGCTGCACGAGCGCGCGGTTGTCGGTGTGCAGAGCGCCGCCGGCTACGCCGAAGGCCAACCTCTCCACATCAGCTGGTAGACAACCCGGGTCTGGGCACGCGACCGTGCGACCTCACGATCGGACGATAATAGTGACATGACCACGTCGGATGAGGTGCTCGAGGTCGCCAAGCGGTCGCGAGGGGCTGCGATCGGGCTGGCCAAGCTGACCCGGGCGGCCAAGGACCGGGCGCTGCACGCGATGGCCGATGCGTTGATCGATGCGACGGGGTCCGTGCTCGAGGCCAACGCCGACGACCTGCAGCGTGGCCGGGACACCGGCATGGCTAGTGGCATGCTCGACCGACTCGCCCTCGACGAGAGCCGTGTTGCGGCCATGGCCGACGGACTGCGCCAAGTGGCCTCGCTGCCGGATCCGGTCGGCGAGGTCATCCGGGGCTCGACGCTGCCCAACGGACTGCAGCTCAAGCAGGTGCGCGTGCCGCTCGGAGTCGTCGGCATCATCTACGAGGCGCGGCCCAACGTGACAGTCGACGCGGCTGGTCTCTGCATCAAGAGCGGTAACGCCGTACTGCTGCGTGGCTCGTCGAGCGCGCGATCTTCCAACGCAGCTCTCGTCCAGGTGCTCGCCAAGGCCGGCACCAGGGCGGGCCTACCGGACAACGCGGTGCAGCTCGTCCCCGGTGTCGATCACGAGTCGACCAAGCACCTCATGCGTGCTCGCGGGCACGTCGACGTGCTGATCCCGCGCGGCGGCGCCGGCCTCATCCGCAGTGTCGTCGAGGAGTCGACCGTGCCCGTCATCGAGACCGGAGTCGGCAACTGCCACGTCTACGTCGACGCCGACGCGGACCTCGACATGGCCGAGGCGATCGCCCTCAACGCCAAGGTCCAGCGTCCGAGTGTCTGCAACGCCGCGGAGACGCTGCTGGTGCACCGGGCAGTCGCTGACGTCTTCCTGCCGCGCGTGCTCGCGGCGCTGCAGAAGGAAGGTGTCACGATCCACGGCGACGCGACCGCAGCCGCACATGCCGACGACGTCGTACCCGTCACCGACGACGACTGGGCCGCGGAGTACAACTCACTCGATCTTGCTGTCGGCGTCGTCGACTCCGTCGACGATGCGATTGCGCACATCCGGCGGTGGGGGAGTGGGCACACCGAGGCCATCGTGACGTCGTCACTGCCGACGTCGCAAGCGTTCATCCTGGGGCTCGACTCTGCTGCGGTCATGGTCAACGCGTCGACGCGCTTCACTGACGGCGAGCAGTTCGGGTTCGGTGCCGAGATCGGCATCTCGACGCAGAAGCTGCACGCGCGCGGTCCGATGGGACTTCCCGAGCTGACCAGTACGACGTGGGTCGTGCACGGCGACGGTCAGATCCGCAGCTGATCCTCAGCCGGCACAGGCTTTGAACGTCGTGCTTGTGCCTTGATGCTCCAGCTGCGCGCGACCGCTGCGACTAGCGACCCACTGGCTCAAGGCGTTGTCGAGTCGCACGGCCGCAGTCTCGTCGTCCATCACGACTGTGTCGCGCAGACACCACGCGTGAGCGCCCGTTCGCCAGACGACGTACTGGTCGCCCGCCCATCCGGTCAGCACGCCCTGGAGACTCGATGACCCGATGCCGTGCTCGAGCATCAACGCGAGCCCGATGACGCCGAGGTCGCCGTGGTCCAGCTCTGCCGCGTCCGCGTGCGGTACGGCGACATGTGCCGGATTGTCGTGCAGGAAGTACTCCTGGGGGGCCAGTAGCTGCTCGCTGGAACGCGGCGGGTGCCGGTAGGCCTGGTTGAGAGCCTTGATACCGCCGCGGTCGACGACGGCGTTGACGAAAGACGGCCCGATCGCATACGGAAAGCCGATCAGCTCCAGAACAACCTGCGGCACCTTCGGGGGTGCGTCATCGCCGCCTTCCTGCTTTTTCGCAAGAGCCTGGTCCGCGGGCGACAACGTCTTCTCGTAAGCGACGCGAGTGCGTTCGGCGTCACCCTCGATCAAGGCAGTGAACGCGAGGCTCAGCTCCTGGTTGGACTTGTCGAGCTTCGGCCGGTCGAGGCCGAACCACTGATCGGTCAACGCATGGGTGAGCTCGTGGGCCAGCACCGCCCGCGCGCCTGGCGTCGCGCGATGACCTTTTACATACATCTTCTTGGACTTGAAGTCGTAGAAGCCGAGCGTGCCCGCGTCGGTGGCGGTGCGGAAGGCCTTCACCAGATCGGCGTGCGGCGACATGAGCCCGAGCGTGGCGAAGACTGCCTGGGACTTCTCCACGTCGAGCGCGTTCGGCGGCTTGTCATGCAGATGGAGCCGGGCGAGGAACGCCTTCCGTCCCAGCAGCTTGAACTGGACCTTGTGCTTGAAGTGGAGCCTGCGCTCCTTCTCGACGAACGCCTCGATCTCCGGCGCCACCGCCTTGATCGGCCGGATCGCACTCGGCGCACCGCTCGCCGACGGCGAAGCCGATGAGGACGCCGACGGCGCACTGGTGTGCGAGCCTCCTCCGGTGCATGCGGTCAGCAGCGTCACGGTGGTGGCAACGGCAGCAGCAGAGAGCGGGCGCACGTCGGGCGACGATACTCGCGCACCTCGACTAGAATCCCGTTCTAGTACGCCGCCGACGCGCCCCGCCGGGAGACCGACATGCCGCTGTTCACCTCACCCGACGATGTGCGCACCAAGCTTGCCGAGACCGGCTATCTTGCCGACGACGCGATCGCGACCACCGTCTTTCTCGCCGATGCGCTCGGCAAGCCGCTCCTCGTCGAAGGGCCGGCCGGTACCGGCAAGACCGAGCTGGCCAAGGCCGTCGCGCAGAGCGCTGGCGCAGAGCTGGTCCGCTTGCAGTGCTACGAAGGTCTCGACGAGGCGCGGGCGCTCTACGAGTGGAACTACCGCAAGCAGCTGCTGCGTATCCAGGCCGCCGGCGACGGTCAGAAGTGGGAAGAGACCCACGACGACATCTTCAGCGAGGAGTTTCTCCTCTCGCGCCCGCTGCTGACCGCGATCCGTCGCGAGGATCCGACGGTGCTGCTCGTCGACGAAACCGACAAGGCCGACGTCGAGGTCGAGGGCCTGCTGCTAGAAGTGCTTTCCGACTTCCAGGTGACGGTGCCGGAGCTCGGCACGATCGCCGCGACACGCAAGCCGTTCGTCGTTCTCACCTCCAACGCGACGCGCGAGCTGTCCGAGGCATTGAAGCGCCGCTGCCTGTTCTTGCACGTCGACTACCCCGATGCCGAACGCGAGAAGGCGATCGTCCTCTCACGCGTCCCCGAGGTGCCGGCCGCGCTTGCCGAGCAGCTTGTGCGCACCGTGCGGACACTGCGTGCGCTCGAGCTCAAGAAGGCGCCGAGCATCGCTGAGTCCATCGACTGGGCACGCACACTGATTGCACTCGGGCTCGAGACACTCGACGAAGACACGGTCGGCCAGACGCTCGGCGTCGTACTCAAGCACGCATCCGACCACACCCGTGCGGCCAAAGAGCTCGGTCTGAACTGATGCCCGGCCTCATCGACCGGCACGTCGAGTTCGTCGGCGCACTGCGCGCCGCGGGTCTGCCGGTGTCGATGGCCGAGTCGCTCGACGCCACTCGGGCGATGGCCACGGTCGACCTGACCAACCGCGAGCAGCTCCGCGCGGGATACGCAGCCGCGCTCGTCAAGCGACCAGCTCACCGTGCTGCCTTCGACCGGCTCTTCGACCTGTGGTGGCCATCGGCGACCGGCGACGGCACGACGTACGACGCCGACGGTGAAGCTGACGAAGAGCTCACGGACGTCCAACCCGAAGACCTCGATGCCTTGCGCGACATGCTGCGCGACGCACTGCGCGACGCGTTGCTCTCGGGCGACGACGAGGCGATTCGCCGGCTCGCCCGCCAGGCCGTCAGCGGACTCGGCCGTGCCGACACCCAGCCGGGTCGCCAGTCCTGGTTCACCTACCGCGTGCTGCGCGCGCTGTCCCCGGAGACACTTCTCGCGTCGCTGCTCGAGGCAGTGCTGCAGGGGGAGGAGCGCGGCGGCCTCGCCGAAAAGGTCGCCCGGCAGATGCTCACCGAACGCATCCGCCAGTTCGAGGAAGCGGTCGAGGCCGAGGTCCGGCGTCGGTTGGCGGAAGACCGCGGCGTCGAGCAGATCTCCAAGACGGCGGTCAAGCCGCTGATCGAGCAGGTCGACTTCCTGCGCGCGTCGCGCGACGAGATCGCCGAGCTGCGTCGCAAGGTGTTCCCGCTCGCGCGCCGACTTGCTACCCGACTGACGGCCAAGCGCCGACTCGGTCGCGCGGGCCGGTTGGACGTTCGTCGTACCGTCCGCGCCTCGTTGTCGTCCGGTGGCGTGCCGTTGACGACGATTCACAAGCCGCATCGACCGCACAAGCCCGAGCTCGTTGTGCTGTGCGATGTCAGCGGATCGGTCGCTGCGTTCGCGCATTTCACCGTGCTGTTGGCGTTCGCACTGCGCGAGCAGTTCGCCAAGGTACGTGTCTTCGCGTTCGTCGACACTTGTGACGAGGTCACGCGGTTCTTCGAGCACGGCGACGACGTCGTCGACGCGCTCGCGCGACTGTCGAAGGAAGCCGAAGTGGTCTGGTTCGACGGTCACAGCGACTACGGCCACTCGTTCGAGGTGTTCGCGCAGAAATGGCCGGACGCGATCACGCCCAAGACCTCATTGCTCATCCTCGGTGACGCGCGCAACAACTACCGTGCGCAGTCGCTGCCGGCGTTGCGTTCGATCGTGCGGCACGCGCGGCACGCGTTCTGGCTCAACCCGGAGCCCATGCAGTACTGGGGGTCCGGCGACTCGGCCGCGCGCGCATACGGCGACATCCTCCCGATGATCGAGTGCCGCAACGCCGGGCAGCTCCAAGAGTTCGTCGAAGGCATCCTTCCCGTCTGAGTACGGTCACGGCATGTACGACGCCAGGGCCGAATCCATGTCGACCGACGAACGACATGCGCTGCAAGGACACCGGCTCCGTGAACTGATCGATCGGCTGCTTGCGGCCCGCGGCCTGCAAGGCGACCGGCTGCGCGCGGCAGGCGTCGACGCGGGCGGCGCCGTCGGCATGCGCGACCTGCCCAGCCTGCCTACGACGACCAAGCAAGACCTGTGGGACGCCTATCCCTTCGGCCTGCTCGCTGTGCCCCGCGAGGAGGTGGTCGCCGTGCATGGGTCGAGCGGCACCGGTGGACGCCCCACCCTCGTCGGTTACACCCGAGCCGATCTCGACCTCTGGGGCGAGATGGTGGCGCGCTCGCTTGGCTGTGCCGGAGCAACCGTCGGCAGTGTCGTCCACAACTCCTATGGCTACGGACTGTTCACCGGTGGCCTCGGGTTTCACCTCGGCGGCATTCGTCTCGGCGCCACTGTCGTACCGGTCTCGAGCGGGATGACCGATCGACAGCTACGCCTGATCGAGGACCTGCGACCGCAGGTGCTGGCGTGCACGCCGTCCTATGCCGTGACACTCGGCGAGGCCGCACGCGCCTCGGGCGCTGACACCAGCAGCCTCCGCGTCGGCATCTTCGGTGCCGAGCCGTGGAGCGACTCTCTTCGTACGCAGCTGGAGGCTTTGCTGTCGGTCAAAGCACTCGACGTCTATGGCTTATCCGAAGTGATCGGGCCTGGCGTGGCGACCGAGTGCCTCGAGGCACAAGCCGGACTGCACGTCAACGAGGACCACTTCATCGTGGAGTGCGTTGATCCGGCGTCGGGCACGCCGGTGGCAGATGGCGAGCCGGGTGAGCTGTTGTTCACGACACCGACGAAGGAAGGGCTGCCGCTGCTGCGTTATCGCACGGGCGACATCGCCTCGCTCGACCGCAGCTCGTGTCGCTGCGGCCGCACGCTCGTACGCATGAGCAAGGTGCTCGGGCGACGAGACGACATGCTCGTCATCCGCGGCGTCAACGTCTACCCGACTGAGGTCGAAGCCGTGTTGCTGGGCCACGCGGGGCTGGAGCCGCACTATGTGCTGGTCGTCGACCGGCGGCTGCCCTCGACCGAGCTGATCGTGTGTTGTGAGGCGCAGGCCGGCGAGCAGCATCGCGCGACGCTCGTACGTGAACTGCATGAGCGTCTCGGTCTGCGCGCGGATATCCGCATCTTGGCGCCAGGCACCCTTCCACGACAGGAAGCGGGCAAGGCGGTGCGCGTGCTCACCTGGTCAGACGGTCCTGCGCCGCTCCCGTTCCTGGACGGGGTCGCTCGGTAGCCTTTTGTCGTGATGCAGCGACGTATCGGTGTGATGGGCGGGACGTTTGATCCCATCCATCACGGTCACCTCGTCGCCGCGAGTGAGGTCGCCACCCGGTTCAGCCTGGAAGAGGTCGTGTTCGTCCCGACCGGTCAGCCGTGGCAGAAGTCCGACGCGGACGTGTCGCCGGCCGAGGACCGCTATCTCATGACCGTCATCGCCACTGCCTCCAACCCGCGGTTCTCGGTCAGCCGGGTCGACATCGACCGATCGGGACCGACCTACACGATCGACACGCTGCACGACCTGCGCGAGCGGTTCGGTCTCAAGACAGAGCTCTTCTTCATCACCGGTGCAGATGCGCTCGCCCAGATCGTCGGTTGGCACCGGTCCGAGGAGCTGTTCGAACTTGCGCACTTCGTCGGTGTCACCCGCCCCGGACATCAGCTCAGCGATCCCGGCTTTCCGGCGGGCAAAGTGAGCCTCGTCGAGGTGCCGGCGCTCGCGATCAGCTCCACTGACTGCCGCGAGCGTGTGGCGACGGGGGAGCCGGTCTGGTACCTGGTTCCGGATGGCGTCGTGCAGTACATCTCCAAGCGACGGCTCTACCAGGCGGCTGCCTAGTGGCAGGCAAGCGTCGTCGCGGTCGCACACCGTCGTCCAGCGGGCAGGCCAAGGGCGCCCCGAGCCCCATCCAGGGACCGGTCGCCGGCCGATCGAACACCCGTCGCGAGCTGCGCGCCGAGCGCCGACGGCAGAAGCGCCGTCGACTCGGCGTCGTCGGCATCGCCGGTGTCGTCGCGGCCGGGCTCGTCGTCGCCGTTGCGGTCGGGTTCGGCGTCCGGCAGGCGACACACAACGACAAGCCCACACTCGTCGGGCAGACGACGGTGCTGTTGTCGGTGACCGGCAGCGATGGCACCGCTGCCGAGACCGCGCTCCTGGCGCACGACGACAAGACCCGACATGGCGTCGAGCTGCTCATTCCTCGCCGGGTGCTCACGCAGGTCTGCGGCTTCGGCAACCAACAGCTCGGTCAGATTCTTGCGCTGCCCAACGGCGTCAACCTTTCCCGCACCGCGGTCGGCAACCTGCTCGGCGGAGTCACCATCGACGGCTCCTGGGTGTTGACGTCGGCGCAGCTCGCCAAGCTCGTCGACGGTGTCGGTGGCATCACCGCTGATGTCGACGTCGATGTCATCCAGCAACGAGCAGACGGCAGCCGTGTCGTGATGGTGGGCCGGGGCGCCGGGCAGCATCTCAACGGTGCTGCGGCGGCGGCCTACGCGACCTATGTCCGCGGCGGCGAGGACGCCTTGGCCAACCTCGTTCGGCTACAAGACGTTGTCGACGGCATCGCGGCGAAGCTCCCTCGGAGCACATCAGCCGCAGCCCAGGTTGTGCGGTCGTTGGGGCCGGGAGCGGGCTCGTCACTTGGCGCCGACCGGCTCGCGTCGGTGCTCGTCGGGCTTGCGTCCGACCTGCGTCGCAACAACGTGGCGCCGACGGCTCTGCCCGTCGTCAAGATTGACTCGGGCAGCGCCCAGGCGTCGTACCGCGTCGACACCGAGCAGACGTCGACGTTCGTCGACAACAACCTCGCGGCGTCGCTGCCCGCGTCGGCTCGTGTCGCCCACAAGAGGGTGCTCGTTCAGAACGGTGTCGGTACGCCGGGTCTCGCAGTGTCAGCGTGCGACCGGCTGGTGAAGGCCGGCTTCTCCTTCGCCGGCAGCGGCAACGCCGACAACTTCAACCACCAGACGAGTGATGTTCTGATCTTCGACCATTCGGTGGCGACGGCCGAGCTCGGCGACAGCGTGGCCCGTGCATTGAACCTCCCTGTAGGTGACGTGCAGGTGTCCGACAACGGGCAGAACGTCGCCGATGTGATCGTGATCCTCGGAAGGGACTACAAGCCTTGACCGCGTCTGCGCGCAGCATCGCGCTGGCCGAGGCGGCCGTGTCGGCCGCGGCCGACAAGCTCGGGACCGAGCTCGCGATCCTCGACGTGAGCGACCAGCTGGTCATCACCGACTGCTTCGTCCTCGCCGCCGCTCCCAACGACCGGCAGGTCAAGTCGATCGTCGACGCGATCGAGGAACGCCTGCTACGGCTCGGTGCAAAGCCGGTACGACGAGAGGGTGAGCGCGAGGGTCGCTGGGTGCTGCTCGACTACGTCGACATCGTCGTGCACGTGCAGCACAGCGAAGAGCGCACCTACTACTCCCTCGAGCGACTGTGGAAGGACTGCCCCGCGTTGCCGTTGCCGGCCGACGCAGTCGCACCGGACAAGCGTGCTGGCGCGGGTGGTGAGTCGTGACGACGGGACGGGTCAGGCGGGTCATCCTGCTGCGACACGGCCGGACGGAGTGGAACGCGACCGGCCGATTTCAGGGCCAGCTCGACGCACCGCTCGATGTCATGGGCAAGGCCCAAGCGGTCGCGGCAGCGGTAGCCGTCGCCGAGATGCAGCCGGACGCCATCGTGTCGTCCGATCTCGGCCGCACCGCTGACACCGCAGCCGCTGTCGCCGCCGAGACCGACCTCGAGGTGTTCCTCGATCCGCGGCTTCGCGAGATCGTTCTCGGGGCATGGCAGGGACTGACTCGGGCTGAGGGGAGGACGCGATTTCCGTCGTCGTACGCCGGCGGGCTGGCCGGCGACGACCGTCGGCGCGGTGACGGCGAAACTTATGCGGAAGTGGGCGCCAGGGCGTCCGAATGCGTCATCGAGTGGCTGGACCGGCTCGGGCCCGGGGCCACGTTGCTCGCCGTGACCCATGGCGGTACTGCACGCGCGACGATCGGCACGATGCTGAACTTGGACGCGGATCTTTATTGGCGGCTCTCACCGCTCGGCAACTGCCGGTGGTCGATGCTCGCCGACATCGGCCGCGGTTGGCGGCTCGAGGAGCACAACGCCGGAAGCCCGCCGGCCGAGGAGACGGGCGACGACGCCCGCTAATGCGCGCAATTGTCCGCTTCGGCTACGCCGAACGGATGCATTGAAATTGGGCCGGCGGAACCTCTCCAGCAAGTTGCTCGACAACCGATGAATCTGTTGGGCCCGAACTGGGCTCGCAGGGAGGCAGTGAGCCGCGCCGGGTAACCGGTCACCTGGTCCGTTCACGCGGACGCCGGGCGCGGGGAGCCAGTGGTGAGACCGGCCCTGTCGGTAATCCGACGGGAGCTGGCATGTCTTCGACCGGGCGCATCCGCCGGCGCACGAGGTGGGGTTTCCCCGCTCTCGCCGCCGCCGCAGCGCTCGCAGCCGTCGTACCGACATCGACCGGGTCCACTACGACGACCAACGGCGAATGGCAGCGGGTCATCGTCTCCGGCACCTCCGGTGCGCTTCAGCAGGTCGAGAAAGCCGTCCGTGTCACTGGCGGCCATGTCACCAAAGTCTTGAAAGTCGTCGACGGTGTCTCG
Source organism: Frankiaceae bacterium (assembly GCA_025929315.1). GTDB lineage: Bacteria > Actinomycetota > Actinomycetes > JAFAQI01 > JAFAQI01 > DATBDO01. The sequence goes on along the minus strand of JAICMI010000058.1, from coordinate 5,019 downwards.
GCTCGCGTGCCGGCGTCATCCGTCCCGGCGCTGCGTTCGGTGCCCGGCGTTCGTTCGGTCACGCCTGACGCCGTCGGCCACCTCATGGGCGTCGACCCGTCGCTGGGGTACGACGTCACCGGTGACGAGGGCTCGCTCTGGGACATCGGCAACATCACTCGCGCCCGGGACGTCTGGAACGCCGGCTACACAGGTAGCGGCGTCGACGTCGCCCTCATCGACAGCGGTGTCTCGCCGGTGCAGGGACTGACCAGCGGCAACGTCGTCGACGGCCCGGACCTCTCCTTCGAGTCGCAGACTCCGCAGCTCTCGCATCTCGACGGCTTTGGCCATGGCACGCACATGGCGTCGATCATCGTCGGCCGTGACGTCGCCGAGAGCGGTTCTCGCTACGCAGACCCGAGCACGCATCATTTCCACGGCATTGCGCCGGATGCGCGGCTGGTCAGCATCAAGGTCGCCTCGAACACCGGCGCGACCGATGTCTCGCAGGTCATCGCTGCGATCGACTGGGTTGTCCAGCACGCACACGACCCGGGCTTCAACATCCGCGTGCTCAACCTTTCCTACGGCACTGACTCGACCCAGGATGCCGCCCTCGACCCACTCGACTATGCGGTCGAGCAGGCCTGGCGCGCCGGCATCGTCGTCGTCGTCGCCGCGGGCAACGACGGCAGCAGCCGTGAGGCGCTCGCCGACCCGGCCAACGACCCGCTGGTCATTGCCGTCGGCGCCGACGACCCCAACAACTCCGACTCCGTCAGCGACGACAGCGTCGCCTCGTTCTCGCAGCGCGGCACGGCTGCCCGGCACATCGACCTGATCGCTCCCGGCGTACATGTTCTTGGGCTTCGTGACCCGGGCTCTCGCATCGACCAGGCAAACCCTGGGGCCGTTGTCGGTGGCCGGTTCTTCCGCGCCTCCGGTACGTCGCAGTCCGCGGCGGTCGTCAGCGGTCTGACCGCTCTCTACTTGTCCCGCTACCCGAGTGCATCACCCGACCAGGTCAAGCGCATCTTGATGGCAACGGCGGAGACGCCGGGCAACAACCGGTATGCGGGGGCCGGTGTTCCGAACATCAAGGCAGCGATCCAGCGTGGACTGCCGAGCGGCACCCAGGCACCCACGGGTGCGACCGGCACCGGCTCACTGGAAGCCTCACGTGGCTCGGTCCACGTCAACGACGGCACCAGTGACCTCACCGGTGAGCAGGACATCTTCGGTCACAGCTTCGACAGCGCCGCGATGGCAGCCGCCGAGGCTCTCGGCAACACCTGGACCGGCGGCAGCTGGAACGGCAACACCTGGACGGGTGCCACCTGGAGTGCCAACACGTGGACGGGCGCGACGTGGAGCGGCGCTACCTGGAGCGGCAACACGTGGACGGGGAATACCTGGACCGGCGCGACGTGGAGCGGCAACACGTGGACCGGCAACACGTGGACCGGCGCGACGTGGAGCGGCAACACCTGGACGGGGGCAACGTGGTCGGGGGCAACGTGGAGTGGTGCGACATGGTCATGATCGATCCGGCCACCTGGGCCGCCACTGTCATCGAGCCGGCACCCTGCGGCTGGAGCGACGTGGTCGCCGAGATCTCCAGCTCATGCGTCCGCCGGGCCGGTGACGGCCAGCTGCTGTTCGCACCCGGCGTCGTCGGCGTGCTCGCCGGCGCCGCGCCGGTGGTGTGGGTGCACGGCTCACCCGACGTGGCTGCTCTGTCCGCGACGCTCGAAGCGTCTCCGGACGTCGACGAGGTCTACGTGTCCACCGGGCAGGAGGGCGTCGCAACAGCACTCGTGGCAAGTGGCTGGCGGCACGCCGGTGTGGTGACGCAGATGGTTCACACCGGCATGGCGGTGCCCGATATGGTCAGCGGCCTGCCGGCTGTCTACGCACTTCAGCCGGGTGACCTGGCTGACGTTCGCGACCTGATGCGCCGTTGCAGCGACATCGAAGAGTCGCAGCTGGCTCACTCCTACGGTGACAACTTCTTCACCGTCGCCGCACCGGTCTGGATGTTCGGTGCCCGCGATGGCGCCGGTCGGCTGGTCGGTCTTGTCGCGGTACGACGGCAGGGCCGGTCGGCCATGGGTTTCGCGTTCAACGTCGATGCCGGCTGGCGGTCCACCGGACTGTCGACCGCGCTCCTCGCGACAGCCGTCCGGCAGGCCGTGACGGTGGGAGCGGACTTCGTACATGCGCAGGCCAACGACCTGAGCCGCCGCCGGATGGCGGACACCGGTTTCAGCGCGGTCGGCTCCTGGGTGCGCCTGGTGCGCAACTGACGTTTCGTTGGTCCAGCACCCGCCAGTTCGTGCCGATCAATGACATGACCTAAGGGGGTGAAGTGCGCGCACTGCGGCCGCGTCTGGCGACGCACCGGCCGACGATGGCTGTGGGCCTCGTCGGTGGCCCGCTGCTGCTCGCAAGTGCCGGTGGGTTGATCGTGCTCCTCCGAAACGCCCCTGGCGTGCCGACTGCTTCGGTGCATCTGCCCTGGTTTGTCCTCGCCCTGCTCATCGGGTTGGCGCAGAGCTTCACCATCAACATCCAGGTCAAGCGCGAGGCCCGGTCGGTCTCTTTGAGCGATGCGCCGTTCGCGCTCGGCCTGCTGACCGTCGCGCCGGGCGCCTTCGTCGTTGCGCGGCTGGTCGGCGGCGTCGCGTCCCAGATCGTCGTGCGACGTCAACACCGCGACCCGGTCAAGCTGACGTTCAACGTCATCACCAGCCTGGCCGAGGCCACCGGGGGACTGGCACTCTTCCTCGCATTGCAGGGCGACGGGACGAGCGCGCCATTGACCTGGCTCGCTGCCGTGCTGGCGGCGGCGCTGGCCAACTCGCTCAGCGGTCTCGCGGTCGCCGTCGTCATCGCCTGGTTGGAGTCGGACTGGCCGGGAGTGCACGGACTGGCCGAAGTCATTGCCGAGAACGGAGGGCGGGCGCTCCCGCCGGCCTGCGTCGGCGTGCTGGCGGCTGTGTGTCTGGGCGTCAACCTCTGGACCGCCGTACCACTGCTGCTGGTCTGCGGCACGGTGATTGCCGCCTACCGCGCTTATGCCCGGCTCGTTGACCGGCATCAGAGTCTCGAGCGGCTCTACAAGTTCAGCCAGGTCGTCGCGGACCACACCACGACGGAAGAGATCTTCACGGGCATGCTCGACCATGTCTGCGAGCTGCTGTTCGCAGATGGTGCCGACCTGACGTTCTTCGATGACAACGGCCGGCCGCAGGCGGAACTGTCGCTGCGGCGCGATCAGCCCCTCGCACAGCGCGCACCGCAGCACCTCACCACGGACAGTGGCTGGGTGCTCGACAAGGTGCGCCAAGGGCAGCCGTTGTTGTTGTCCTGTGACACCAGGGATGCGGACGCTCGTCAGTGGCTCGCCTCGGCGGCCATCAAGGAAGCGATGATCGTGCCCCTGCGTCGTGACGGTGATGTCGTCGGCGCGTTGACGGCGGTCGACCGGATGGGTGCCGCGCGCGGTTTCGACCGGACCGATCTGCGTCTGTTGGAGACGGTTGCGAACCATGCGTCGATCGCGATGCGCAACGGCGAGCTGATGGACCGGCTCCGGCACGACTCGCTGCACGACGCGCTCACCGGCGTGCCCAACCGTGTCTATCTGCAGAGCGAGGTCGACCGGCTGCTGGCCGAGCTCGACCGTGGCGGTCAGCCGTTCGCGGTGGCGATGCTCGACCTCGACTCCTTCAAGGAAGTCAACGACTCACTGGGCCACCATCAGGGCGATGCGCTACTGCAGGAGGTCGCCCGTCGGTTGTCCGTGGCCGTCGAAGGCCGTGGCATCGTGACAAGGTTCGGCGGTGACGAGTTCGCCGTACTGTTCCTCAACTGCGCCAACGACGAGATGGTCCTTCGTCAGTGCAGGACCGTGCACGACTTCCTCGCGCCCCCGGTCGAGCTCGACGGCACCGCAATCGACATCGGAGCGTCGATCGGTGTGGCGCGTGCGCCTGCGCACGGAGAGTCGTGCGACGAGCTGGTCAAACGTGCGGACGTCGCGATGTATGTTGCGAAACAGGCACAGCGTGACGTCGTCATCTTCGACCAGTCGCAGGACACCGGCTCACCGGCGAGGCTCGCGATGGTGGCGTCGTTGCGTCAGGCCATCAACGACGGTTCGTTGTTCATCCACGTGCAGCCGCAGCTGCGTCTCGACACCAACGAGATCGTCAGCGTCGAGGCGTTGGTGCGCTGGACCGACCCGGAACACGGGTTCGTCCCGCCCGATGAGTTCATCCCGCTGGCCGAGCGAAGTGGCCTGATCCGCCCGCTCACGGACCTCGTGATGGAGAAGGCGATCGCGGCATGTGCCGCCTGGCAAGAGCAATCACCGGGGGTGGCCGTATCGGTGAACCTCTCGGCCCGATCGTTGCACGACCAGGAGCTGGACCGGAAGGTCGATCACGCTCTCAAGCGCCACGGGCTGCCGGGGAAGCTGCTGACACTGGAGATCACCGAGAGCTCGGTGATGGCCGACCCGGCGGGCACTTTGGACCTGCTGCATCGACTTCGTGCGCTGGGCGTGAAGCTCTCGATCGACGACTTCGGGACCGGCTACTCCTCGCTGGCCTACCTGCGCCGGTTGCCGGTGCAGGAGGTGAAGGTCGACCGCGCGTTCGTCATGCGGATGGACGAGGAGGCCGACGATGCCGCGATCGTCCGGTCGATCGTGGAGCTGGCTCGCACGCTCGAGCTGACGGTGGTCGCCGAGGGTGTCGAGAACCGCCGAGCAATGCGCCTGCTCGAGGAGATGGGTTGCGGGTTGGTGCAGGGCTACTACTTGTCCCGGCCGATGCCGGTAGGCGAGTTCGTCGGCTGGCACGCTCAGGCGCGGCTGGACGGCCTGCGACGCCGGCTCCTCGCGGTGGCCGAGTCCTGACCTGAGACCCGGGTAGACTGGTCGCGCTTTACCAGGGGCTGTGGCGCAGTTGGTAGCGCACTTGCATGGCATGCAAGGGGTCAGGGGTTCGAGTCCCCTCAGCTCCACTCTCG
>JAICMI010000054.1 GCA_025929315.1 Frankiaceae bacterium | reverse complement strand
CTTTTCCGCGACGCTCACCACCCCAGGCATTGACCCGGCGCAGCTCGCGGTGGTTTGCGGCCTCCCCCTGCAGGGCGACCGCGGAGGGTCCGATCCTCCATCACTGGCACAGCAAGAACAGAGATCGAGATCTTCTACATCACGACCTCCACTCTGTCGTGGCGCACATCATGGGCCTGACCTGCGGAAACGTGGTAGCGGGGGCAGGATTTGAACCTGCGACCTCTGGGTTATGAGCCCAGCGAGCTACCGAGCTGCTCCACCCCGCGTCGGTGCCGACCACTATAGGTCGGGCCGGAAACGCGGGGCAAACGCAGTAAATCGAGGCTCAGCTTCTACGCCTGCGAACCCGGCGACGACTGAGCAGCACGATCATGGCGATCGCGGCAAGCGGGAGCAGCACGGCCCAGGGCGTTTCTGCGAGAGCCGGGCTCACGCTTGCGAAGCAACCGCCGGCCTGGTTGGCCACGCGAAGTGCATTCGGGCTCGCGTTGTCATCCGCGTAAGCGATATGGCCACAACCCGTGGTCGGGTCGACCGCCTCCTGGATGAAGTCCAGCAGATGCCGGTTGGAGCCTGCCGAGCCGACGCAGGCGATGCCGAGGTTGCAGATGTCGCCCACGTGCATCGGCGCGTCAGGAGGCGTCATTTCGGTGGTCGTCCACGTGGCCTGATCCGGGGGCGCGTTGAGGTTCGACGATTGCCCAGAGAACAGACCCCACTTGCACGCGCCGGCCGTCACCTTCCCCGACGCCGAGCACCCACCGGGATCAGCCTTACCGGTGGGACCGGTCGGCAGGATCCCCGGCGTACGCAGATAGGCGACGTCGACCTGACCGGGCGTCGCAGCGGCAATCGCTGGGAACCAGTGCGTGCCGGTCTCGGTCGACGGGTTCACCCGGTACGGCATCTTCGCGCTGCCCGGGATCGTGCCACCGCCGCCGTCCCATGTCGCGCCCGCGTCATTCGACCAGACGACATACATGTTGTATTCGCACGACGTGTCGCCCTGCACCGTGCCGGCCGTCGACTCCGCACCGCAGACCGGAGCAACCGCATCAAGGTTCGTCGCAAACGCGAAGTACGGATTGCCGTCGCTGTCCGTCGTGAAGCCGACGAATGGTGTCGACGTGTCATGTCCGGGACCGGCGTCGAACGCCAGCTGCGGCGTCCAGGTCGAACCACCGTCGTCGGAGTAGGAGACCCACAACGTGTGGAACGTCTCGTACTGACTGAGGTTGCAACCTGCGGCATCTTCAACAGGGTCGGACGCGATCCAACCGACGATGATGCGACCGGCGTGCGGTTTGCCCGGCGGCACGATGCCGACACCCGCGGGCACCGTGCTGCAGAACGTGTAACCCTCCGCGGCAAGCGAACCGGTCACCGCGCCCGGTGAAACGGCTGGCGGTGCGAGCACGTTGGTGCTCGGACCAAACGTCTTGCCACCATCCGTCGACTTGTTGATCCAGATCGAGCTCGGGCCGTAGAAGTCGTGGTAGGTCAAAACGACTTCCGCGTTGTCCGCCGTACCACCATCGGGAATGGACGCCGCCAACCACTGACGGTCGACGCCGAAGGGCTGGCAGCTCGTGTCGCAGTCGTCGGGCACCTGGCCCTGACCGTGCACCCACTTGCAGTCCGTCGTACACGTCGCGGCGGTCTGCGACGTGAACGAGTCCGCCTGCAGCGGCGCGAAGCCGTGGTCGGTGTTGCCCAGGTTGCACCAGTAGACCGAACCGACCTGGTCGGTAGCAAGACAGTCGTCTCCGCTGCTGGACCACGCGGTCGGCAAAGGCGTCCAGGTCCGACCGGCGTCCGTCGAGCGATAGACCGGCGCTTTCCCACCGGGCGTCGTCTCATAGAGGACACCGTTGGGGTCGGACGCGATGGATGGCTCCCCTCCGAAAGCTCCGACATCGACCAGGTTCCATGACTGACCTGGGTCGGCGGCGGCACCCCCCGGCGCGCTGACCAACGCACCACCGAGAGCGATTGCAGTCGCGACCACCAGGAAATGCGCACGCAAAGGACGACTCGACACCGGGCTCCCCCATCTGGGCATATGGGACGTCGATCCCGCGGGAACGTACGACGACCGGCCTATTCGGCGAAAGGGAGGTACGAAGCCGAGCGGAGCGGCAGGCTGACGTCGTGACAAGACAACCGATCGTCGCTCTTGCCGTTGGCCTCGCCACGGCGGCGGGTGCTTTTGTCGCCCCGTCGGCAGCCGGCGCTGTGCCACTCGGTCAGCACCTGACGATCGTGGACAAGACGGACCGCATCGTCACCGGCGACGACTGGCACGTGACCGCGGAGGTCGACGACATCCTCGGCCTTCCCGTCTCCGGCGCCACCGTGTGGACAGGCGTCGTCGAGCCGTCCTCCGGCTGCGGCACCGACCTCACCGTCGCCGCATGCACCAAGCTCGCTGCGACTCACCAGACCTCAGACGCAAACGGTCGACTCACTCTGACGAAGTCCGCAACGCTCAACACCTTCGTCGTCCTCTACTTGTCGGACGGCACGGGCGCCCTCGACCCGACGACCGGTCAGTCGGTGCTCATCCGCACGCACAACCGCTATGACTGGTCCGGTCCGTCGTCGGCCACGTTGGAGCAGTACGCCGTCGGCAACACGCCTTATGCCGTCGTACCAGGCACGCCCGGCAGCACGCACCGCATGGCTACCGGCACCGGGTCGGCGAGCGGAATGCGCACCCAAGTCAGCACCGATGGCGGCACCACCTGGAAGACCGTCGCGAACGGCACCAAGAGCGGCGTCTTCCCGGTGACCGGCCGCAACGTCCCACCGGTCGACCGGGTCAACCTGATGGCCAGCAGCGCGGGGACCTACGAACTGCGCCTCACCGACAGGGGCGGCACCTACGAGGACCCGGGCACGAGCGCCGTCGTCACCGTCACCGTGACGAAGCGCGCGGCACCGGGCTGGTTGAGGCGTACCAACGCCCTTCGCTCGAGTCTCGGCCTCGCCCCCGTTGCCGACAACCCGGAGTACGACGCTGCACTCGCGCAGCACATCAGCTGGATGAACATGCATCGGCAGCTGAGCCACTCGGAAACGCCCGGCAGCAGTGGCTACAGCAAGTCGGGGGACGATGCAGCCGGTGCGAGCGTGCTGGCCTACGGTCGGACGACCGCTCCCTTGGCCGTGGACGGTTGGATCGGTGCGCCGTTCCACGCAAGCTGTCTGCTCAACGCGTACTGGTCCGTCGGTGGATTCGCCTTGAAGAACGGCTGGTCGGGCGAGTGGTGCCACAGCTCGATGCAGACCTTCGACCTCGCCCGAGCAGCGAACGCGCCGCTGCGGTCGTCGTTGCGTCGCAACTACACCTACCCCTCAGCGGCGATGAAGGTGCCGCACACGGTGATGGTGAACGCCAACGAGTCTCCGGACCCGGTTGCCACTTGCCGCAAGATTCCCAAGCGCACCTGGAGCGTCCCGGTGATCTTCCGGGTGGCTCGCCCGCCTGCAGGAGACAGCAGTCTGCGCAAGGCCACGGCCAGGCTCGCAACCAAGAGCGGGCATCGCATCACGTCCACCTGCCTGCTGACGCCCGGCGGCTACCTTGGGCCGGACGCCGGCTCGACCAGCCTGGGCCGCCTCATCCTCGGTGACCGGGCCAGTGGTCGCTGGGCGGTCCTGCTGGTCAAGGCCGGCGCGCTACGTCCAGGCAAGTCCTACAAAGCAACGCTCACCGACGGCAAGCTCAGACAGCAGACGTCGTTCACCATCAGCCGGCACTGAGCCGGCCTCGTCAGCCGGTGGCGGCTGCCAGCCGGTCGATGATCGCCGAGACGCGTTTCTCGGCTGCCGCATATGCGGTGAGGTCGCCGGCGCGCAACGCAGCGTCGGCATCCGACTGGGCGTGTTTCAGCTGTGCGACAAGCTTGGCAACCTCAGCACTCACACCGCCGGTGGACGGCGGCCCCGGCTGTTGTGCCGTCGGCGGTGGCTTCGTCGTTGCGGTGCCGAACGCCACGTCGAGGGCCTGGCCCAGCGTCGGCTCATAAGCGATCTTGCCGTTCCACGACACCAGCACACGTTTGAGCGTGGGGAACGATGTCGCGGCTGTTGACCGCACATAGATCGGCTCGATGTAGACGAAAGAACCGCCAAGAGGCAACGTCAACAGGTTGCCCTCGTCGACGTGCGACCCGCGTTGGTCGAGAAGCGCGATCTGCGTCGAAGCGGCCGGGAACGTGCGGAAGTCGTTGTGCACCTGCCCGGGCCCTGGGATCAACGAGCTCGTCGGCAGATGCAGCACACGCATCGAGCCGTAGGTCGACGACGCCGGATCGCTGTCCACCGAGACGAACGCGGCCAGGTTGCGGTTGTTGTTCTGCAACAACGGCGTGGTCAGCTGGAAGGACGGCGACGTCTGTGACGGCAGTGCCATCGTCAGGTAATAAGGCGGCTGCGGCGTCCCGCTGTGCGTCGGGTCGTCCGGCACCTTCCAGTAGTCGGTGCCGCCGTAGAACGCGTGCGGGTCACTGATGTGGTAGCGCGTGAGCAGGGTTCGCTGCACCTTGAAGAGGTCTTCGGGATAGCGCAGATGCGCCCGCAGATCCGGCGGGATCGACGTCTCGGGCTTGATGATGCCGGGGAAGGCGTGTTCCCACGCCGACAGCACCGGGTCCTCCGGACCCCATCGATAAAGCGTGACGGTCCCGTCGTAAGCGTCGACGGTCGCCTTGACCGAGTTCCGGATGTAGTTGACCTGCCCGGACGGCTTGCGCGACGAAGCCCGATGCTGGGTCAGGGTGTCCTCGGTCGCGGCCGTCAGCGAAGTGCGTGCGGCGTAGGGGAACCCGTCCGTCGTGGTGTAGCCGTCGACGATCCACTCGACCCGGTTCCCCACGATCGCCGGGTAGGGATCGCTGTCCAGGGTCAGGAACGGCGCGACCTTCGCCACTCGGTCGCGCGGATTGCGCACGTAGAGCAATCGCGAGTCCGCGTTGACCCCGCCGGAGAACAACAGGTTCTTGTCCTTGAACTTCAACGCATACAGCAGCTGCCGCCAGGTCGATCCGACCGGCACTCCGCCCTTGCCGGCATAGGTGGTGTTCTGCTGACCGGTTCCCGAGTTGTTGGGGAAGTCCAGTTCCCGCGGAGTTGCGCCGGCCGGTGCACCGACCACGGAGTAGTTGGGCGACTGCTCGCCGAAATAGATCCGCGGCTCGAACGTCGACGCCAGGTCGCCGTGCGGCGGGATGTCACTCTCGTCGAACTGCGGCGTTCCGTCGTCGGGCTTGACGGTGTTGCTCGGGGCCGCGACGAAGCCATAGCCGTGCGTGTAGACGAGATGGTCGTTGATCCAGGACTTCTGACCGGTCTGCAAGCCGCTGATGTCCAGCTCGCGTGCGGCGACGAGCTCTTCCTGCTCCTTGCCGTTGACCTGGTAACGGTCGACGTCGAGGCTGTCCGGGAAGCTGTAGAAGCTCTTGAACCCCTGCAGCTGCCGGTAGGTGTCCGGGAGCACCGTCGGGTCGAGCAACCGAGTGTTGGGCAGCGTGTTCGAGTCGGCCCGCAACGTGCCGGCGTCACCGGTCACCTCACCGGCGTAGTCGGACGTCTGGACCTGCCGCTGCGGTAGCAGTCCGTAGGCGAGCCGCGTCTCCGCGATGTTGCGCGCGATGTAGGGAGATTCCTTGTCCGCCTCGCTCGGCCGGACGGAGAACTGCTGCACCAGCAACGGGAAGATGCCGCCGATGACGATGGCAGAGCCGACCATCAGTCCGAACGCGATCGCCGGCAGCCGCCAGTTACGGATGCGAACGTTGGCGAAGAAGATGCCTGCGCAGATCACTGCGACGAAGACGAGGATCGTCTTGGCCGGCAGCACCGCATGGACGTCGGTATACGACGCCCCCGTGTCGACGAACCCACGCCGCGAGTAGTTGACCCCGTAGCGATCCAGCCAGTAGGCGACTGCCTTCAGCAGCACGAACACACCGAGCAGCACGCTGATGTGTGCACGTGCGGCGGGCGTCACCTTCGCGCCGGGGGTCTGCGGCCGCAGGCCGCCGTACAAGTACGACGTCAGCAGTACGGCGATCAACGAGACGACCACGATCGCGAAGAGGACCCCGAGCACCCAGCGCTGGAACGGATAGGTGAACGCGAAGTAGGAGACGTCCTTGTGGAACTGCGGATCCTTGATGCCGAAGTGCTGGCCGTTGCGCCACAACAACCACGTCCGCCAACGACCGGCGGCAGCCGCGCCTTCAATGGCACCGACGAGGACGATGGCTGCGGCGAAGAGCCAGCGACGCCGCGGATGCAGTGCCTGACTCAGCATCTCGAGCTGTTGCTGCTCGGGCGAGTTGGGCCGGAACGGCGGTCGGAGGCGATGCGCGATCACGATGTTGGCGCCGACGACGGCTGCCATCACGCCGCCGAAAAGGAAGAACAGCACGACCTTGGTGATCAGCCGGCGCGAGAAGACGCTGGTGTAGCCGAGCGAGCTGAACCACAAGTAGTCGGTGTAGATGCGCACGTAGAGGATTGCCGCGACGACCAGCACGAGCAACGCGACGGCGATGGGCAACGCGAGGCGCGCCCGTCCGGGCAACCGCGGCAAGCGCGCCGTCGGTATGCGAAAGCTCACGTCAGCAACCTACGCCGTGTCGTCACCGTTGAGTCGCTGTCGGCACGAGGAGAGCAAACTCGCTGCCCTTGCCTTCCTGCGTGTCGACGGCGAGCTCGAGCCCGAATCGCTCGGCAACGCGGCTGACGAAGCCCAGACCGAGCCCCAACCCGCCGACCCGACGGGTGTCCGAGGCGTCGGCCTGCGAGAAGTCGCCGACCAGCTCGGCTGCGCGCTGCGGGTCGAAGCCGGGACCGGCGTCCTTGACCGCCAGCCAGATGCCCGCTGCGTCCCCGTCGACTGCGCTCGCGGTCATCGTGATCGCGGTCCCGCGCTCGGTGTACTTCACCGCGTTGTCAGCAAACTCGTCGAGCGCACGACTCAGCCAGTGCCGGTCGATGTCGAGCTGCGGCAGCTTGGTGGCGACCCGACGCTTGAAGTCGCCGGCCCGCTCGGGATAGCGCGCCTTCCACGCCTCGATGCGCTCGTCGACGAACGACCGAGCCGTGACGCGCGTGTGTTGCGGCACCACGCGGCCACCCTCGAGCGCAGCCACGTCGACGAGCAGCTCGACCGCTCGGCTCATCCGGCTCGTCGAGCTGAGGATCTCGTCGAGGAACGTCTCGACCTGAGGCCGGGTGAGCTCCGGGCGCCGGGCAATCATCTCGGCGTAGCCGCGGATCGGCGTCAACGGCGTACGCAGCTCATGACTGATGTTGGCGAGGAACTCGGTCTTCATCCGGTCGACTTCGTACTCGCGGGTGCGGTCGGCGAGCACGACGACTCGACCCGGTCCATCCGCCAGCGGCGAGACCCCGATCCGCACCGGCACACGTTCGCCGCTTGCGCGAACGACCTCGGCGTCAATGGTCCGACGGGACGCGCCACGGAGTGCCGGCCGGCCTTCCGCGTCCTCTGCCGTCAGGACCTCGCTCAACGAGCGTCCGACGATCTCCTTCTCGGACCGGCCGATCAGCCCGGCAGCAGTCGGGTTGGCGGATGTGACCACCCCGTCTGCGTCAGTGACCAGGAGACCGTCGCTCATGGAGGAGACAACCGTCTCGAGCCGGGCCCGCAGTGCCTGTTCCTGTTGCGCGGTAGAACGCAGGTCGGCCGTCAGCGATCGCAGCGACTCGGTCATCGCGTCGAATGCACGCGACAGCCGACCGACCTCGTCGCGGGACGCGACTCGTGACTGGGTGTCCAGCTCGCCGCGGCGGACCTGCCCGGCGGCAATCGTCAAGCGACGCACCGGCTCGGCGATCCGTTGAGCAAGCGCGATCGCCAGCAGCGCCACGATGATCAGCGCGAGCAACGCGGTGAGGAACAGCCGGCGCAGTACGGCGCGCTGTGCGGACAGCGCCTCGTTGGCCGGCTGGCTCACTGCCAACGTGGCGATACGTACGTCGCCGTTGTTTGCCGCGGTGACCGGCACCAAGGCAACTGTCGGCAGCTCCGTCTCGGCCGGCACGACTTTCTCGACGGACGGATCGGCGCGTTCGACCGCCGCGCGACGCGCCTCGGACAGCACCGCTGCCCGGCCGCGCTCGTCGAGGCTGCTCGCGAGCACCTGGTTGTCCGCGATAACCGTCACGTCATAGCCGGGCGAACGCAGCGGGCTGCTCAGATAGTCGTCGCCGATGCCGATGCCGTAGACCGCAGCGAACGTCGGACGCACCCGCGCATCGCCGCTCGCGTCCGCCGGCCGACCGGGCACGGCGGCCACGACGGCCAGCTTCGTCGGACTGCCATTGAGGATGAGCGGACCACTCGGCGCCGACTGGGCCGTCGCATCCCGTTTGAACGCGTCCTGCACGATCTGGCTGCCGGCTAGCTGCAACAGTGCCGCGTTGCTCAACGCGGCACTGTCCGGCGCGACGACCACCGCGCCTTTGCCCCGTCGTACGACGACACCGAAGTAGTCCGGCTGGTCCGAGAACAGCTTGAGCGCCTGGACGCACGACGCGAGGGGCTGGCCCCGCTGCGGGCAGAAACCGACCACTTGCGCAAAGAGGATCGCCCGCGTCGCCAGTGCCGAGAGGTTGGCCTGCTCGGACTTGGCCACCTGGAGCAGCCGCGCGTTCTGCTCGCTCTGCACTTCACTCGCGACACCCGTGCCCACCACGCCGACCGCAGCGACCGCCATGGCGACGACACCGGCCAGGATCGCGCCCACGATCTTGCCCACAAGCAGCAGCCGCGCCAGCAGCACGAGCACGCCGATGAGAGCCAGCGTTGCGAGAGCGCGCGCCGCGAGTGCAGCCACCGCAGCGTCGGCGCTGTGCCGGGCCGGGCCTCCGAACGCGGCCGCGACGCCGGAGAACGCGAGGCCGACGGCGAGCATCGCGCCGAGCCAACGGTCTGCACCGGGGCGACGACCGCGCAGCCACGAACCGGCCCCGCCGAGCACACCTACGGCACCGGCGACCAGCGACGGAGCCGGTGCCGCGCCCAGCGGTACGACGACCGCGCCGGTAGCCAGCGACGGCCCAACCAGCGACGGCGCGACCAGTGATTGGCCGGTCCCGCGCACGGCGCCGAGCGCGAGCAACGCGAGTCCACCGACGCGCAGCCAGGCGACCGGATCAGATCTGCTGGTCCCGAACCGCACCGCCGTGAGCGCATCGGCGACGGCCATCGCAACCGCGCCGAGCACGAACAGCAAAGTCACCCGCCGGCGCAGCCGCGGGAACGACATCGCGCCCGCAAGTCCCAGCCACGTCGCGACCGCGGTCAGCTGCACCACGCCCAGGAGAGCGAAGGGGACCGCAGGCGCCATGCCGGAAGCGTAGTGAGAGAGGAGGCTTGGACCCGGTCAGCAGTGCGGGACGGAGCCACTGCCGGACGTGAGCGCATCGAGGGCGTCGAGCGCACCCTGGAGCGTGGTGACCTTGACGAGCGTCATCGATGACGGCGCGACGGCGCGCGCGTCCTCGCACTCACTCGCCGGCGCCAGGAAGATGGTCGCGCCTGCGGCCTTCGCGCCGGCGATCTTCTGCTGGATGCCGCCGATCGGCCCCACATGGCCGAACCCGTCGATCGTTCCGGTGACGGCGACCGTCTTGCCGCCGGTCAGCTCTCCTTGTGTGAGCTGGTCGACGATGCCGAGCGTGAACGCAAGGCCGGCGCTCGGCCCGCCAACCTCAGCCGGGTCGATGCCGATCTTCACGTGCACGTCCTTGAACGTCGCCCGCAGATCCGGCGTGAAGCCGATGATCGGACGATGAGTGCCGGGGGCGGCAACAGTCTTGACCGACACGTCCTTGCGTTGACCACCCCGGTCGATCGTCAACGCCACAGTGTCACCTGGTTTGTGCGTAGCCAGCTGGGCGCGCAGCGGGGTGAGCCCGTTGATCGGATGTCCGTCGATCGCGACGACTCCGTCGCCGACCCGGAGCACCTTGGCGGCCGGGACGTCGGAGCTGACGTCCGAGACCGTCAGCTCCCGAGTCGTCGTGGGATATCCGAGCTGCAGCAACGCCGCGGTGATCGCGTCCTGCTGCGACTGCGACATGTCGTGCTCGTTGGCCTTCTGGACGTCGCCCGGACTCTCGTTGGGTGGGCACTGCACCTGCTGCGGCTCGACCGCTTCGGTCTTGTTGAGCCACGCGCGCAGGGTCTGGAACAACGTCGGTTGGTGGTCACACGTCCCCGGTACGACGCCGACAGTCGTCAGGTAGATGTGCCCGCCGGTGGGATAGGTCTGGGTTCCGCTGACCGAGACGACGGGTGTCGTCGTGTTGGGCTTGGCCCCCGGGATGCTGCCGAGCGTGTCCGTCACCGGGCCGGGCACGAGAAGGATGTAGGGCACCGGCAGAACCGTCGCCAGCACGACCAGGATGACGAAGAGAGCTCCGGCCAGGCCGAAGGTCAGGCCGCGCCGTGACATGGCGCCAGGCTAGCCAGTGGATCAGTGAGCGAAGAACCCCAGCGACCGCTTGCCGTTCGCGACCGGGTCGGGCTGGACCGCGACGGGCTCCATCGGCATCCGCTCGGCGGGCATCAGCTCGGCCGGCATCCTCTCCACCGCGACCGGCTCCAGGACCTCGGCGTCCACCTGCTCGGGCACTAGCTGCTCGGGCACTAGCTGCTCGGGCACCGGCTGCTCGGGCACCGGCTGCTCGGACACTGGCTGCTCGGGGACCGCGGGGACGTCGACGGCCGGCACCTCCACCCGGAAGTAGGCGCGGAACGCCAGCGGCACCGGCGTCAGCATCTGAACCGAGACGTCCTCGACGCCCTCGACGTTGCGCAGGTGCTCGACGAGGCCGACGGCCTCCTCGAGGGACGCGAAGCGACGGAAGGCCGGCGCTCCGTCGGGACCCGGGTAGAAGACGGCGTGCTCCATGTCAGATGTCCTCGTCTGGTGGGTGGCTGAGGTCGTGACCTAGTCGTCGGCATCCCGGGAACCCACTCTTGAGCGCTCGCCCTACCTGCCTGGGCGAATCGGCCTAATTTAGGCAGAATGCAAAAATCACCGGGGGGTGCGAAACGTTTGCGCTCCTCGCCCGTTGACACCGTTGCGGGTGCTTCCCAGCACGCCCGCGGAAGAGGGCCCAGATGACCACCGCACCGGATTTGCCGCTCCACACCGGGCAGATGCCGGCCGGCGCCGACGCTTCGTTCGAGCCCTATCCCGCGGAACCGGCCCGACCCGCGCTCACCGTCGTACCCGCGCAGCCTGCGGATGACGACGCCATCGCGTTCGACGAGGCGCTGCGCAAGGCCGGTCCGCGGTTGAAGAGGTACGCCGCCCGACGTCTTCGCGACGAGCACGAGGCCGAGGAAGTGGTGCAGGAGGCGCTGCTCCGCGGGTTCCAGCATCGCCACCTGCTCGCGACCGAGGACGACCTCATGGCCTGGTTGACCGTGGTCACCGGCCGGCTCGTCATCGACCGTCTTCGGGTCCGCGGGCGCTCCACGCCCGTCGCCGAGCTGCCACCGACCAGCCGCACCGGCCGCGACACCGCCGACGTCGTGGTGGCGCGTGACGAAGCCCGACTCGCGCTGGACGCGCTCGAGGCAATGCCGGGACGGCAGGCCTCGGTGCTCTGGGCGCGCGAGGTCGAGGGCCTCAGCTACGACGAGATCGGCGACCGGTTCTCGATGAGCGAGCCGTCGGTGCGCTCGTTGCTGCACCGCGCCCGCCGCACCTTGCGCCGTGAGTACGCCGAGCGCGGCGGCACGCTGCCGGCTGTCGGCCTCATCGCCTTTGCGCCATGGCTGCGCGGACTTCGCGCGGCCGGCCGCGTCCGCCATGTCGCCCGGCGCGGAGCCAGTGCGACTGCGGTCGCTGCTACCGGTCTGGTGATCGCCACCGTCGTACCTTTTGGTGCGCACTCGACGCCCGCACGCGCGCCGTCGACCGCGCCGGCCATGCACATCAACGCCGACACACGCGCCGCGCACGAGGCCCACCATGTCGCCCGACGGACGGCGCACACCGCGCCGGTCGTGCAGCAGCACGCGGCTCAGGGCGCGGCCACGCCCACGTCGGTGCGGCTCGCCGGACCCGCGCTGTGCGGCGGCCGCGCGGCCGGTCACGACATCGCCGCCGGTTGCCAGGTGCATCACGCACCGACGGTCAACATCAAGCTTCCGTTCCAGGTCGCCGGCTACAAGAAGATCGGCGTCTCCAACGACAGCCGCATCTGCAAGATCGTCCCGACGACCCCGCTCACCGAATGCCGCAACCCACCCAGCAAGGGAAGTGCACGATGACCCGCCGCTTGATCCTCGCCATCTGCCTGGTCGGAGTCATCGGAGGGACGGCGAGCGCTGCCCTCGCCGCCGGACCCGTACGCGGCCGGCCACACGAGCTGTGCGTCGTCCTGACCAAGGCCGACAACTCGACGCAGGACTACTGCATCAACTGGACGGGTGCGCCGACCAAGCCCTAGGGGCGGCGGTTAGCAAGCGCAGCTTTGAACTTTTCGTGCTGCGCGACGGATTCTCGCGTCTCCATCGGCCCGCGCGCCCGGGTTGCCCAATGGACCCACGCGATCGCCATGGCGGTCGCGACGGTCGGCAGCCCGAGGGTCCAGGCGAGGATGGCCATGACGACAACTCCGAAAGCGTTCTGCGAACAACTGGTGTGCAAACACATGGTAAGTCGGATGTCAACGTGTGTGCACGCATCACGCTAAGGCGTGCCGACCCATTCTTCGGAACCATCGTCAAAG
The DNA here is from genome assembly GCA_025929315.1 of Frankiaceae bacterium. GTDB lineage: Bacteria > Actinomycetota > Actinomycetes > JAFAQI01 > JAFAQI01 > DATBDO01. Next base: position 4,650 of record JAICMI010000054.1, on the reverse strand, counting down.
ACCTGGTGCTTCCAGATCGGGACCGTCGCCTTCAGCTCGTCGATGAGCGCGCGGGCGGCATCGAACGCCTCGCCGCGATGAGCGCAAGAGACCGCGAGCACCACTGCTAGGTCACCGATTTTCAGCTCGCCGACGCGATGGACGACAGCTGCTGCGACCACCGGGAAGCGCGCGGCCACGGACTCGGCAACGGCCCGGAGCTCCGCCTCAGCACTCGGGTGCGCCGTGTAGTCCAGCCGCGTGACTGCCTTGCCTCCATCGACATCGCGAACAGCTCCGACGAACAGCGCGGTGCCGCCGGCCGCGGGGTCGGACACCGCGGCCAACACCTCGTCGCTCGACAGCGGTTGGTCCCGGATCTCGGCGAGCCGGACCGGGGTCGTTGTTGTCTGCTCAACCACGACGTCGCCTCCTCGCCGCTCGCGCCCGTGCGATCGCGACAGTACCCACCAGTGCCACCGTCGCTCCGGCGGCGGCGCGTGTGGCGTCCTTGCGCTGCAGTCGCGGCAACCCGCGCCCGACCTGGTCGCCAAGGGTCGCGAGGTGGTCGCGGAGCGCTGACTCGTTGTCCCACGCCGGCCGCCAACCCGCGGCGGTGAGACGGTCCGCGCCGACGACCCACGGATGTGCCAGATAGTGCAGCTCGTTGGCGGGTGCGGGCAGCAGTCCGATCCGGTGCAGCCGCTCAGCGGCGCCGAACGCCATCGACGCGGGTACGACGAGGGACCGCAGCCCGCTGATGCGTTCGACGTCCTCCTGGCTGAGCCAGCCGCTGCAGGCCACCGTCAGCGAGCCATCCACCCGACCCAGCGCAGACCAGGTGAGCGCCGCGACCAGGTCGCCGTCGTGGCAGAACTGCCAGTGCGCCTCGACGTCCTTGATCGCCAGCAGCCGTGGCGCCGCGAACAACCGTGGCAGCAAGGCGTCGACCTCTGCACCCACGACCGATGCGGGCCGGACGGCAACGACATGCATCGACGGGTGGGCACGCGCCGACACTGCGGCCAGCCGCTCCATCTCGACCCAGTCGCCGACCAGGCTCAGGTCCGGCTCGGCGCGCAAGGGCGCGTCGTCCGGCAGCGGCACCGGGTTGGTCGCGCTTGCGCCGTAGACCATCGCGCTGGTCAGCAGGACGACGCGCGTCACACCGGACGCTGCGGCCGCTGCCAGCACCGTGTCGGTGCCGCGCACGTTGACCGTGCGCCGTTCGACGGCCGGCGCGTCCGGCCGGCGGTCGGTCGCCAGATGAACCACGGTGTCGACGCCGGCGAGCCGGCTGCGCAGCGCCGGGTCGCGGACGTCGGCCCGGCGCCAGGTCACGCCGGGCACGTCCCCGCGCAGCTTGTCGATGCCGATGACCTTCTTGCTCTCGCCGATGTCGACGATCTCCTGCAGCACGCGCAGACCGATCCCGCTCGCTGCCCCCGTGACGGCGACCGTGCCGGCAGTCCGCTGTGCGCGAACGCCGCCTTTGTCACCGGCCATGTCGTTCATCTTCGCGGTTACCGTGGGGCCATGACAGAACTGCCCTTCGGATTCTCCGGCGGGGCCGGCGGCCCGGAGGGTGCCGATCTCGGCGCGATGCTGCGCCAGCTCGGCGATTTGATGTCCGGCCAGTCCGGTCCGGTCAACTGGAACCTCGCGAAACAAGCGGCGATGCAGGCCATCGGCGCCGACGCAGGCACGACGGCTGCCGACACCGAAGAGGTCACGGCCGCCGTGCGCCTGGCCGACGTCTGGCTCGACGCACAGTCCCCTCTCCCATCGGGCGTGACCGCCACCGAGGCGTGGAGCCGTCGACGCTGGCTCGACGCCACGCAGCCCGCCTGGTCAAAGCTGGTGGAGCCGGTGGCCGCACGCGTCGTCGCGACGTTCGGTGAGGCGATGCCCGAGGAGGCGCGCGCGATGGCAGCGCCGCTCATGGGCGTCATGACCCAGGTCGGCGCGTTGATGTTCGGCGGTCAGCTCGGCCAGGCCCTCGGTGCTCTCGCCGGCGAGGTCGTCAGCGCAACCGACATCGGCCTGCCGCTCGGCCCGCCCGGACTCGCGGCGCTGCTTCCGGAAGGCGTTCGCGCCTACGCCGACGGGCTCGAGGTGCCAATCGACCAGGTCCGGCTGTTCCTCGCCCTGCGCGAGGCCGCACACCACCGTCTGTTCACCCACGCACCGTGGTTGCCAGGTCGGCTCACCGACCTGGTCGTGGGCTACGCGCGAGGCATCTCGGTCGACTCGTCCCGGCTCGAGGAGATGGCGCGCGGGCTCGACCCCAGCAACCCCGAGGCGATTCAACAGGCGATGAACGACGGACTGTTCGCGCCGGAACCAACACCCGAGCAGCAGGCGGCGCTCGCGCGTCTCGAGACGCTGCTCGCACTCGTCGAAGGTTGGGTCGACACGGTGACGCTCGCCGCGGCCACGCCGACCCTGCCCACCGTGGGGGCGCTCAACGAGAGCATGCGTCGCCGCCGCGCGACGGGCGGACCGGCCGAGGCGACGTTTGCCTCCCTCGTCGGGCTCGAGCTGCGGCCACGTCGACTGCGCGACGCCGCTGCGCTGTGGGGCCTGCTGGCCACCCGACGCGGCATCGAGGCACGCGACGCGCTGTGGGGGCACCCCGACCTGCTGCCGACCTCCGAGGACCTGGACGACCCGTTCGAGTTCGTCGACCGCGACCAGGGCCCGGACATCGACATCAGCGCCCTCGACCACTAGCCGCGAGCCAGGCGCGGGTCACCTCCCAGCCTTCCAGCCCGGGATCGAGCCGGACGACGTCGTCCGCCGAACGCACCCGGTGCCAGCCACTGCCGATCTGCAGGCCACGTGGCGGTGCCGCCGCGCGCAGTCGATCGAGCGCGTCGACCGCGTCGAGGGACAGGTCCAGCGCCGCCAGCCACTGAGGCGTCGGCAACCGCGAGGCGAGCGCGACCAGGTCGCCGCGGTCCCCCGGGCACACCGCGACCTCGACGGTCGTCAACGCGCTGAACAGCTTGCCGATGAGGAGTGCTGGCAGGTCGGGCGCGTCGGCGCACGCCAGCGCGCCCTCGTCGACTCCGTTGGCCGTCAGGGCGTCCAGCCCATCGGTGACGGTGGCACCAGCGACCGCGAGCACCGGCATGCCCGGCCAGGCCACTGCCCCTGCGAGGGACTCGGCTGCGGGGACCGCCACCAGAGCACCTTCGACCTGCTGCATCTCGGCAACGAGGTCGACGACGTCCTCGAGCATCGCCGCCGCGAGCGAGTCGGGCGGGGCGTCCGCCGATGCCAGCACGGCCACGACACGACGAGCCGTCACTAGGCGGCTGGCGGCTCGGCCAGCCCGGGCAGCGCGACAGCGGCCGCCACTCCCTCGAGGTAGCCCCGGGCACGCTCGAGCCGCGGATAGCCCGCGAGCAGGTCCCAGAACTCGCGGCCGTGTCCGGGCACGAGCAGGTGAGCCAGCTCGTGCAGGAGCACGTAGTCGATGACGTAGTCGGGCATGCCCACGAGACGCCGCGACAACCTGATGCTGCGGTCAGCGGGAGTGCATGAGCCCCAGCACGAGATCTGGTTGTCGACCCACCGCACCGACGCCGGTTCGGCGTGGCCGTCGAGATGGCGGCGCGACAACGCGGTCGCGCGCTCGAGCAGCTCGGCGTCGATACGGTGCGACTTGCGCTCGCCCGCGAGCACGCGACGGGTCATCTGCTCGACCCACCCGGCCTCCTCGGCGCGGGACATCCGCGCCGGCACGTGGACCACGATGCGGTCGCCGACGCGGTGCGCCGAGATGGTGCGACGGCGGCGTGCGCTGCGGACAACCTCGACGACCATCCCCTCGACCAGGAGCAGGTCGTTGTCGGCGGCCATGGGAGAAAACGTAGTCGAGGTCGCGGACAACTTTCTGTCACCCACACCGCGTGGACGACGAAATTGCAGGTCAGTCCAGGCCCGTCGGCGTCGCACCCAGTGCGTCCACAGCGCTGTGCCCGTGGCGTCCACAGCGACACCCCGCACTGTCAACAAGCTGTCCCCATGTGCATCCACAGGCACCTTGGCCGATCCGTTGACGCGTTCTGCGCGGTTGCCTAGCGTCGTTGACGACGAAGCCCCCGGCGAGCTGGAAGGGCGCTCGCAAGGGGAAGGCGAGTGACCGGAAAGATCGGTCGGGGGCTTCGTGATTTCCTCTCGCATCAGCGAGAATGTGTTTGAGGTCCGCGGTCCCACCCCCCCGGGGCCGCGGGCCTCATTCATTTGCCCCGGAAGCTGGGCGCGCGCTTCGCGCGCGTCGCGGCGAGACCTTCGGTCAGGTCTTCGGTCGCGAAAGTGATCGGCTGGGCGAGCGCCTCATACTGCAGGGCGGCCTCCATCGAGCCGTGGCCGCCGGCCCGCAGGCCGGCCTTGGTGAGCCGCGTCGCGATCGGGGCCGCGCCGGCGATCCGTGACGCCACCGCCAGTGCGGCGTCCTGCAGCTCCGCGGCGTCGTACACACCGTTGACGAGACCGATGCGCAGCGCCTCGTCACCCTCGACCGCTCGTCCGGTGAACAGCAGCTCCCGCGCGGTGGCGACGCCGACGACCTCCGGCAGCAGCCAGGTGCAGGCCATGCCGGCGTGCATGCCGAGCTGGGTGAAGGGCGCCGACATCTTGGCGCCGCGCGCCGCGTAGCGCAGG
>JAICMI010000139.1 GCA_025929315.1 Frankiaceae bacterium | reverse complement strand
CTCGACGTCATCCCGATCATGCGCCGCGAGCAGGACGGCGCGATCATCACGCAGTTCGACATGGGCGCCTGCGAGTCGCTCGGCCTGCTCAAGATGGACTTCCTCGGGCTGCGCAACCTCACGGTCCTCGACGACTGCCTCAAGAACATCGAGGCCAACCGCGGCGAGACCGTCGTCCTCGAAGAGCTGCCACTGGACAACCGCGCGACCTACGAGCTGCTGGGCCGCGGCGACTCACTTGGCGTGTTCCAGCTGGAAGGCGGGCCGATGCGCTCGCTGATGCGGCAGCTGCGACCCGACAACTTCGAGGACATCTCCGCACTCGTCGCGCTCTACCGCCCCGGGCCCATGGGCGAGGGCAGCCACATCAAATATGTCGAGCGCAAGCACGGCCGGCAGAAGATCGAGCCGATTCACCCAGAGCTCGAGGAGCCGCTGCACGACGTTCTCGCCGACACCTACGGCGTCATCGTCTACCAGGAGCAGGTCATGGCGGCGGCACAGACCGTCGCCGGTTACTCGATGGGCCAAGCCGACCTGCTGCGTCGCGCGATGGGCAAGAAGAAGAAGGAGATCCTCGACAAGGAAAAGGTGCCCTTCGCCGCCGGCATGAAGGAGCGCGGCTACAGCAGTGCGGCGACCGACAAGCTGTGGGAAGTGCTCGTTCCGTTTGCCGACTACGCGTTCAACCGCGCACACTCCGCCGGCTACGGGCTGGTGTCCTACTGGACGGCCTACTTCAAGGCCAACTATCCGGCCGAATATATGGCCGCGCTGCTCACCTCCACGCGCGACGACAAGGACAAGTCCGCGCTCTACCTCCATGAGTGCCGGCGGATGGGCATCAAGGTCCTCCCGCCCGACGTCAACTCCTCCGACGCCAACTTCACCCCGGTGGGCACCGACATCCGGTTCGGTCTCACCGCGATCCGCAACATCGGCGAGAACGTCGTCGCGTCCGTCATCGCGACGCGACGGTCCAAGGGTGGCTACACCGACTTCGCCGACTTCCTCAAGAAGGTCGAGCCGGTCGCCTGCAACAAGAAGGTCGTGGAGTCGCTCATCAAGGCGGGGGCGTTCGACTCGCTCGGTCACACCCGTCAGGGCCTGCTGCGAGTGCATGCCGACGCTGTCGACAACGTCATGGAGACCAAGCGCGCCGAGGCGATCGGCCAGTTCGACCTGTTCGGTGACGCGGGCGGGGATGACAGTGCCGCCGCTCCCGGCTTCGGGCTCGACTTCGTCGTACCGATCGGGGAGTGGGAGAAGCAGACACTGCTCGCCTATGAGCGGGAGATGCTCGGGCTCTACGTCTCCGACCATCCGTTGTTCGGCATCGAGCATGTGCTGGCCGCGGCGGTCGACTGCTCTGTCTCCGCGCTCACGGGCGAGGAGAAGGCCGACCAGTCGATCGTCACGATCGGCGGCATCCTCTCGTCACTGGTGCGCAAGGTGACCAAGAAGGGTGACCCGTGGGCCATCGCGACGCTCGAGGATCTCGAAGGCGCGATCGAGGTCATGTTCTTCCCGTCGGCCTACCAGCTCTGCGGCATCCATCTCGCTGAGGACGCCGTGCTGCTGGTGCGCGGCCGCCTCGACAAGCGCGAGGACGTCCCGCGGTTGATGGCAATGGAAGTGCGCATTCCCGACATCACCGAGCAGCCGCGTGGCCCAGTGACGATCACGCTTCCGGTCTCGCGCTGCACGCCGCCGCTCGTCGAGCGACTCAAAGAGGTGCTCGCAACCCATCCCGGCACCACCGAGGTGCGGTTGCAGGTGCAGGCGGGCGAAAAGCTGACCGTCCTCCGTCTCGGCGACAGCTTCCGCGTCACACCCACCAGCTCGCTCATGGCGGACCTCAAAGCGCTGCTAGGAGCGGGCGCGCTTTCCTAGCGGATACGGGATGCTGGCCGGGTGCGCTTGATCCGGCAGCGCGCGCCCGAGCTGACCCAGCAGACGCTCGGCGCGGGCGCGGCATTCACCGGCCGGCTGTGGTGCGGTGACGGTCGCGAGCTCGAACACGGCCGGGTGGTCGTCGACGACAACGGCATCGTGGTGGCGCTCGGTGATGTCGATGACGTCGCCGTGCCGTTCGGCGCTCTCGAGATCGAGTCGGCATGGATCGGACCGGGGCTCGTGGATGCGCACGTGCACCTGGCCTTCGGGTCGCCCGCCGACATCGTGGCCCGCGGTGTCGTGGCGGTGCGCGACCTCGGCGCGCCACCACAGGCCGCCATGACGTGGCGTGAGCTGTCGGCGCCGCACGTAGAGGTCGCGGGGCCCCTGCTGACGGCACCGGGCGGCTATCCCTCCCAGTCCTGGGGTCGCGACGGCTTCGCGGCTTACGTCGACGACGTCGAGCAGGCGAAGCAGTTGGTGCAAGGTCTCGCCGCGCAGGTCGACGTCATCAAGCTCGCGTTGGAGCCGAACGGCGGACCGGTTCCGTCTCCCGGCATTGCGGCCGCGATCGTCGAGAGCGCACACGCCGCGGGCCGTGAGGTCACGTGCCACGCATTGACCGTGGCGATGGTCGAGCGTGCGCTCGACGCAGGTGTCGACGAGCTGGCGCACACGCCGCTCGAGCGGTTGCCGACGGCGGTCGTCGACCGGATCGCCGTCGAGGGGGTGCGCGTCATCTCGACACTGCACACGCACTTGCGCGGAAGTGACGTCCTGGCCAACGCGGCCGCGTTGGTCGCCGCCGGTGTCGCCGTGCGCTACGGCACCGACCTCGGCAACGCCGGCACTAAACCGGGTGCGGATCCGCGCGAGCTCGACCTGCTCGCGCGCACCGGACTCGGGAGTGAAGGTGCGTTGCGCGCCGCCACTGAGCCGGTGCGACCCGGTGCCGCGGCCGGCTTGGTGGCGCTCCTCGAGGACCCACGTGAGCAGTCCCGGACGTGGCTCTGGCCACGCGCGGTCATGGTCGGACCGATGCTGCTGCTTCGGGTCTGACCGCCATGGGTGAGGCTTGAGCCGTGCACACGCCTGCCTTCGAGGTTCGAGGCCTGCGCCGCTGCTATCGCAGCGGCAAGCGGGCCACGCCGGTGCCGGCGAACGACGGCATCGACCTCGACGTGCCCGCGGGCAGCGTGTTCGGCGTACTCGGTCCGAACGGCGCCGGCAAGAGCACCCTGATCCGTCAGCTCGTTGGATTGCTGCGCCCTGACAGCGGTTCGGTGCACCTGTTCGGGACGCCCGTGCGAGCCGGCAGCCGGACGACGGGGGGTCTGGTCGCCTACCTCGCCCAGGACGAACCCGCGCTGGACGAGATGCCCGTTGGCGCCGCCATCTCCACCACCGCGCGGCTGCGCGGATTCTCCCGCGCGCAGTCCGGTCAGCTCGCCGCCGACCTGCTCGCAGAGCTCGACCTCGGCGGCCTCGTCGATCGCCCGCTGAACTCGTTGTCCGGTGGACAGCGCCGCCTGGCGTGCGTGGCAGTAGCGCTCGTCGGCGACCGTCCCGTGCTCGTGCTCGACGAGCCAACGACCGGGCTTGACCCGGTCGCTCGCCGGGCCGTCTGGGACGCCATCACCCGACGTCGGCGGGAGAACGGCGTCACGGTGGTGCTCGTCACCCACAACGTCCTGGAAGCCGAGTCGGTGCTCGACCGGGTGGCGCTGCTTGACCGGGGACGGGTGATTGCCTGCGACAGCCCGGGCCGGCTCAAGGCGTCCGTCAGTGACGAGGTGCGGCTCGACCTGGTGTGGCGACGGGAGCCACCCGCAGACGACCCGGTGGTGGCCATGCTCGGTGCCCGATCGACCCGCGACGGTCATCGGTGGAGCGCACGGCTTGCTCAGCCGGAGGCGCGAGCGGCGCTCGACCAGCTGGTGAGCGGGCCTGCTCTCGACGCGCTCGACGACTTCACCCTCGCCACGCCATCGCTCGAGGACGTCTATCTCGCGCTTGGTGGCATGGACGACGACTTGGAACGCGTGTGACGCAAGTGGGGGAGCGACTCGAGACGGTGCCGCGTCCGGCGCCGGCGCCGACGTTCATCGCGTCGTCGACAGCGGTCTATCTCGGCCAGCTCGCCAGGGTTCGCGCAGCGCGGGGACCGTTGTTGTTCGTCGCCACCCTGCAGTCGCTCGGCATCGTGATCCTGTTGCGTGGCGTCGTACGCCACGACGGTCGGTCGACAGCAGCAGCGATCGTCGCCGGGTCGACGGTGCTGGTCGCGGCGTTCGTCGGACTCAACCTGCTGGCGCAACGCTTCGGCGCACTGCGCGCGCGTGGCGCGCTCGACTATTACGCCGCGCTGCCGATCAGCGGTGCATCCGTCGTGCTCGGTACGACGGCGTCGTACGCGACGTTCGCGGCTCCCGGCGCGCTGGTCACGGCGATCGTCGGCGCGGCCATGTACGGCTTGTCGTTCACCTTTCTCTGGCTTGCGGTGCCCGTCATCGTCGTGGCGGGCATCGCGCTGAGTGCTGTGGGAGCAGCGATCGGCTTGCTGCTGCCGCGTCCGGAGCTCGCGACGGTCGTCGGGCAGCTGGCCATGACCGCGGTGTTGTTCCTCGGGGTGATCCCGCCGAGTCACATGCCTGTCGGCCTGCGCGGGCTGCGCGACGTGCTGCCGTCGACCTACGCCGTCGACGCACTGGCTGCCGCGCTGCGCGGTCATCCTGCGGCCGGTGGCCAGCTCTGGCGACTCGCTGTCACCGCTGGATATGCCGCTGTCGCACTGCTCATCGCGAGCCGCATCTTCCGGCGTGCCGTCGATCGGTCGCGCGGCTGACACAATTGGCGGGTGACGGAGCCGTGGCAGCGAGAATTGCGTGACTTTCTGCTGACGGCGGTCTACGCGGTCTTCCTCGGACCGATCGCAGGTCTGGTCTGGTGGCAGCTCGCTCCGAAGCAGACCAAGCACACCATGACCGTGCTGCTCCACGGCTCCGCAGCTCCCTTTCACGTCGCCGTCGATGCCGATGCGTGGTTCCTGCTCGTCGCCGCCATCGCCGGCCTGGTCACCGCCGTGGTGGCCCTGCTGCTGCGGTGGTTCGGCCCGGGCGCCGTCGCGGGCCTTGCGGTCGGTGGCGCCGCGGCAGCCGTCGTGGCCGACCGGGTCGGTTATCTCGCCGAGCGCGGACACACGATCGCGGCCATGCAGACGGCAGGGGTCGCGCCGGCCGCCGCCGACCTGCTGGACTTCAAGGTCCGCGCTCTCGGGGTCATCGCCGCCTGGCCCATGGTCGCCTTGGTCGTCTACACGGTCGCGCTCGCCATGCGGGACCGCTACCGCTCACTACCCTGAAACCGTGCTCGCGCGCATCGATGCTCGCGGTCGGGACCGTCAGGTTCCGGCCGGGCTGCCGCGCGCCCAGCTCGACGTGGATGCGGCGCTCGACGCCGTTCGCCCCATCTGTGACGCCGTGCGGCGAGACGGCGCGGCCGCTGTCCGGGAGCTGACCGAGCGTTACGACGGCGTGCGACTCGCCAGCTTGGCTGTCGATGTCGAGGAGCTCGAGCGCGCTCTCGCGGATCTCGATCCGCGCGTACGAGCGGCGCTGGAGGAGGCGATCAGCCGGGCCCGCCGGGTGCACGAGGCGCAGCGACCCGACGACGTCGTTGTCCAGGTGGCTCCGGGCGGCACGGTCACTGAGCGCTGGGTGCCAGTAGGTCGCGTCGGGCTCTACGTGCCGGGTGGCCTGGTCGCCTACCCGTCCAGCGTGGTCATGAACGTCGTACCCGCGCAGGTCGCCGGAGTCGGGTCGATCGCCGTGGCCTCCCCGCCGAAGCCGGAGTTCGACGGTCGCCCCAATCCCTCTGTGCTCGCGGCATGTGCGCTGCTCGGAGTCACCGAGGTCTACGCCGTCGGCGGTGCGCAGGCCGTCGCCATGTTCGCCTACGGCGTCGACGGCGTGCCCCCCGTCGACCTCATCACCGGGCCGGGCAACGTCTACGTCGCGGCAGCCAAGCGACTGGTGCGCGGCGTGGTCGGCATCGATGCCGAGGCGGGACCGACGGAGATCGCGATCCTCGCCGACGACACCGCTGACCCCGATCATGTTGCCGCTGACCTGGTTGCCCAGGCTGAGCACGATGAGCTCGCCGCCTGTCTGCTCGTCACCGACTCCGAGTCCCTCGCCGATGCGGTGATCGACGCTCTTGCGCCACGAGTGACATCCGCGCGGCATGCCGCGCGGGTGGAGAAGGCGCTCACTGGTCAGTCAGCGATCGTGCTGGTCGATGACCTCGACCACGGCCTCGCCGTCGTCGATGCCTGGGCTGCCGAACACCTCGAGATCGTCACGCGCGACGCGCCGGCCGTCGCTGCACGTGTGCGCAACGCCGGCGCCATCTTCGTCGGTCCTTATGCACCGGTGTCGCTCGGCGACTACCTGGCCGG
>JAICMI010000024.1 GCA_025929315.1 Frankiaceae bacterium | reverse complement strand
GTCACGGCCGTCGCCTGCCAGTGCCTGCAGCAGTCGCTCCTGGGAGGGGTCGGTGGCCTGGTACTCGTCGCCGAACACCGCCGAATACCGGCCGTGCACGGAGGTTACGACATCGCGGCGTTGCAGCAGCTGTCCGGCGGCTGCCACCAGCCCCGCATAGTCGACCTCGCCGCGCGCATCGAGCACGTCGAGGTATTCGTCGAGGAACGTCCCCGCCGCCACCCAGGATGGCCGGTCGTGTGCGACACCGAGGGCACGCAGGTTGGCGCTGTCGAGGCCGCGTTCGCGCGCCCGGTCGAACAACGCAGCAACCTCGCGCGCGAACCCCCGCGTCAGCAGCGCCGGGCGCAGGTCGGCCGGCCAGGTCACGAGTCCGGCGCCCTCGGAGTGGCCGCGCAACAGCTCGCGGATGCGCACGTCGCGCTCGGGCTGGGACAGCAACCGCGGCAGGCGGCCCGGCTCCGCGTGTGCACGCAGCAACGCGAAGCACCACGAGTGAAAGGTGTAAGCCGCCGGCTCGCGCACCGTGCGGCCGAGACGCACGGCGATGCGCTCACGCAGCTCGTCCGCCGCCTTGCGACTGAACGTCAGGACGAGTACTTGGTCGGGATCAGCGCCACGCTCTACTCGTCGTACGACGGCTTCGACGAGGGTCGTGGTCTTGCCCGTGCCGGGACCGGCGAGGACGAGCAGCGGTCCACCAGGGTGCTCGACGACGGCACGCTGGTGCTCGTCGAGCTCAGGCGCACGTGCCAACTCGACCAGCGGCCGAACAAGCCGGAACCGCGGAGCTGTGATCGGGGGCACACGTCGATCAGACCATGTGCCCCCGACATATCAGTGGCCGCCGCCGCCGAGCGAGATGGCGTCGAGGACGGGCGGGGTGCAGACCGGGATGTCCTCGCCGAGGCCTGCGCAGGCCGAACCGTCCGGCGTGACCGCGGCGCCGCCGACAGGCGCGTTGCCGTCCCGAACACCGACGGAGACGCCGTTGCTCGTGTCGTGCGTCACCGTGATCGGGAACGACTGGGCGAACGACGGCACCGCCGCGCCGGCAATGGCGGCGACCGCGAGTCCTGAGATGACGAGACGACGTGACACGAGTTCGATCCCTTCGACGGTGAAGTGTTGGCGCTTGGGTGTGCACCCGACTTCGCCGCTGGGTCCCCGGACTCCTTCCCGTCAGGTCAGGCGGATGTGCCGTCCCAGCGCGCCGCGGCCATGTCGACGCGCAGGCGGCTGCGCATGGGGACGCCTTCGCGCCTCAGCAGCGCGAGCTGGTAGTCCGCCTTGTGCTCGGCACAGCTGCCGTCGTTGTGCAGGACCCGGTGCCAGGCGACCTCGCTCCCCCACCGCGCCATCACCGTGCCGACCGCTCGCGCGCCGCCGGCACCGACGTACTCGGCGACGTCGCTGTAGGACATGACGCGTCCCCACGGGATCTTGTCGACGGCGTCGAGTACGCGGTGAGCGAACTCCGTCATCTCCCCCTGCACGTCGGGAGACTACGGCCGTATGGTGCCGGGCATGCGCATCCTCGTCATCGGTGGTTCGTCGTTCGTCGGCCGGCACTTCGTCCAGTCGGCGCTGGATCGGGGCCACGAGCTCACGTTGTTCAACCGCGGCCAGACCGACCCCGACGCGTTCCCTACCGCTGAACACGTGACCGGCGACCGCAACGGCGACCTCTCCGAGCTCGCCGGCCGTTCGTGGGACGCCACCGTCGACGTGTGCGCCTACGTGCCGGCACAGGTACGACGTCTGCTCGAGTCGCTCGGCGATCGCGCCGGACACTTCACGTTCATCTCGACGATCTCTGTCTACGGCCAGGTCGACGTCGAGAGCGGCTTCGACGAGACCGCACCGTTGTTGAAGCCGTCGTACGACGACGAGCTGACGATGGACAAGTACGGCGAGCTCAAAGTCGGATGCGAGAACGTCGCCCGCGAGCTGGCCGGCGACCGGCTGCTGATCATCCGGCCCGGCTACGTGTTCGGGCCGCACGACCCGACGCACCGGTTCACCTACTGGGTGGAGCGCATCGCCGAGGGCCGTAGCCCGATGGCGGGACCTGAGGCGGCGACACCTCTGCAGGGAGTCGACGGCCGCGACCTTGGGGCGTTCACCGCAAGCCAGGTCGAGCAGGGAACCGTCGACGTCTTCCATGTCACTGCGCCGGAGCCGGTTCTGACGTTCGCCGAGTGGTTCACCACGATCGCTTCCGCACTTGATGTCCCGCTGCCGGAGGTCCGCTGGATCGGAGCGAAGGACGGGCTTCCGCTCGCCGTGCCGCAGGACTGGTGGCCGAAGATGCGTGCCGGCCTCAGCAAGGCTCGGGGGGCCGGGTTCACCTGGCGCCCCGTCGAGGACACGATCCGCGACACGTACGACTGGGTGACCAAGGCCCGCGCCGACGGCAACTACGACCCCCGGCCCGGCGTGGGCCTCACCCCGGATCAGGAGCGGGAGCTCATCGGCTGACAGGCAACGATCGATCCGTCAGCGCAGGCGGAGCTGCACGACCTGCCGCTGCGGAGCAAATGGGCCGCTTGTCTCTCCGCCGACCAACACCACTGACTGACCAAGCGGCACGACTGCGCTGTCGGAGATCGGTCGAGGCAACCGGCCCGCCGACGTCAGGTGCGCGGTCGCAGGGTTGACCTGCCAGATGCGTCCGGTCGCCGCCGTTCCGCGCCGACCGCCGCCGACATAGAGCCGACCCCCCATGGTGAACGCCATCGCATGACCGATACGCCACGGAAGCTTTCCTGTGACAGTCGTTCGGCCGGTCTGAGGGTTGACGCGCTGCACGAGTCGGCTCTGACCGAGGCCGGCTGTCCCCTCGGTGGTTGCGAGCTGACCACCGAACACGTAGATCGACCCGTTGTAGGCCGCAACCGCGGGATAACGCACGCCCTGTCTCAACCGGGCGACGACGTGAAAGGCCCGTCCGGTCGTGGTCGCGACAACGTCACGCGTCATCCGCGAGCCGTCAAAGCCGCCGACCACGTAAGCGGTCGGGCCGATGGTGACCGCCGCCGAGTCGGACCGCGGACCGGGCAGCGTCCCGACCTCGCTGGTGCGACCGCGACTCCATGCCTGGGCCCCGGCCTGTTCGGTGGCGGAGCCGCCCCCGAACACCAGGGCGCGACCCATCAGCGCGGCGCCTGAAGCGTCGTGCACCGGTTGGGTCAACTGGCCGGCAGCCTTTGACGCCCACGTCTTGGGATTGATGACGACCACGCGTCCGGTGGTCACGTCGCCCGACGTCAGGCCACCCAGGACGACGACGCGGCCATGCAGGTTCACCGCGACCGCGCGCGAGGCAGGCTGTGCCAGCTGACCCACCACGTGCGCGCGAAGTCGTGCCGGCTGGACGGACGGTGCAGGCGACGAGGACGTCGACGCCGAGACGGACGCGGCTGACGCTGCGGGCGATCTCGGTTGACCTGCCTCGCTCGAGCACGCCGCCGCGCCCAGCGCCGCCGCCAATGCGGCGAGCGCCACCTTCCTCAACGCATGACGCCGGTGTGGCCCAGCGAGTAACGACCGGGTTGCGGCCACACGCACAGTCCGTGCGGCTGTAGTCCGACCGGGATTCGCGCGATGACGTGACCGGTGCGCGTCGACAGCGCGTAGACCATGCTGTTGTAACGCCCGGACAGCCAGAGCACCTTGCCGTTCGGAGACGTGTTGCCCATGTCCGGGCTGCCGCCGCCGGGAATGTGCCAGGTCTTCACCAGACGGCGGGTGCGGAAGTTGATGACCGACACGCTGCCCGACCCGCGGTTCGTGACATAGAGGAACCGGGCGTCACGACTCGGGTAGAGGCCGTGCGCGTCCGATCCGGTGTGAATGAAACGCATCACATGGAACGTCGACGCGCGGATCAGCCACACGCCGCCGCGGTATCTGTCGGCGACATAGAACACGCGACCAGTTGGATCGAGCTTGATGTCCTGCGGACTGCTGTGGCGCAGGTTGAGGTAGCGGACGACTTTGTGCGTGTGCAGGTTGACCTTGACCAACTTGCCGGAGAACTCGCACGTGGCGACGAGGTAGCCGCCGTTGGCGGAGAAGTCGATGTGGTCAACACCCGGGCAGTTGACCGACAGGCGGTCGCGCACCTTGAACGTGTGCGGATCCCGGAAGTCGAGTCGCTGCTGCGCCTCAGCGACGACGATCGCGTAGCGACCGTCCGGCGTGAAGTACATGTTGTAGGGGTCGTCGACGGGGATGTCCGGGCCGGCGCGGCGAGCGGTGCGCGGATTGATCGGCGTCAGGCTGTTGGCCAGGTCGTTGGTGACATAGAGCCGCTTGAGGTCATATGACGGCACCACGTGCTGCGGGTTGTCACCGACCTGGATGACACGAACGATGCTCATCGTGTGCGGGTTGATGACGGCGACCGACGACCCGCCGCTGTTCGGCACATAGATCCGGTACGGCGCCTTGCGCGCCACCGGGCTGAGCATGTTGCGCCCGGCATCCGCGTAGAGGTTGGTCGGGCTCGCGATCGGCGGCATGCCCGGCAACGCTGCAGCCGCACTGCGTCGATGGCCCGCCCCGCGGGGAACGACAGCGGTCTTGGTCTCAACGGTGGCGCCCGTCGAGGGGGACGTCGCCGATGGCTGGGGAGTGACGCGCCCGCCCACGACCTCAGCGCGGTTGTCATTGTCGGCGCACGCGGAGAGCACGGCAAAGCCGGCAAGCACCGCGACCGCGGCAAGCCTGCCGGAGCCTCGGATCAGGGAGGTCGTCATCTCTGACGACACTAGCCGGGGCTAGTAAACCGGCTGCGTCTTCTCCACCTGTGTCGCCCAAGCCGAGATGCCGCCCTGCACATGCTTCGCGTCGGCAAACCCGGCGTCCTTGAGCAACGCCAGAGTCTCAGCGGAGCGGACCCCCGTCTTGCAGTACATGACGACCGGCTTGTCCTGGGGCAGCTCGGCCAGCTTCGACGGCAGGTCGCCCTTCGGGATCAAGACCGCGCCGGGGATGCGGACGATCTCCCATTCCGCCGGCTCACGCACGTCGACGAGGAGGAGGGACTCGCCGCGGTCCTGCATCTCCTTGAGCTCGAGGGGCGTGATGGTGGAGCCGATCGCAGCCTGCTGCGCCTCTTCGCTGACCGTGCCGCAGAAGGCTTCGTAGTCGATGAGCTCGGTGATGGTCGGGTTCTTGCCGCACAGCGGGCACTCGGGGTCCTTGCGCACCTTGACCGAGCGATACGTCATCTCGAGGGCGTCGTAGATCATCAGCCGGCCGACCAGCGGATCGCCCACGCCAGTGAGCACCTTGATGGCTTCCGTCACCTGGATGGCGCCGACGCTCGCACAGAGCACGCCGAGCACGCCACCCTCGGCGCATGACGGCACCATGCCCGGCGGCGGCGGCTCCGGGTAGAGGCAGCGATAGCACGGGCCGTGCTCGGACCAGAACACGCTCGCCTGGCCGTCGAACCGGTAGATCGAGCCCCACACATAGGGGATGCCGAGCAGCACGCATGCGTCGTTGACGAGGTAGCGGGTGGCGAAGTTGTCGGTGCCGTCGACGACGAGGTCGTAGCCGCCGAAGATCTGCATCGCGTTGGACGAGTCCAGCCGCTCCTCGTGCAGGTTGACCTGGATCAGCGGGTTGATCTCGCGCACCGAGTCACGCGCGCTCTGGGCCTTCGAGCGGCCGATGTCGGACTGGCCGTGGATCACCTGGCGCTGGAGGTTGGACTCGTCGACGACGTCGAAGTCGATGATGCCGAGCGTGCCCACCCCGGCGGCGGCGAGGTACATGAGCGCGGGCGAGCCCAGCCCGCCGGCGCCGACGCAGAGGACCTTGGCGTTCTTCAGACGCTTCTGCCCGTCCATCGCGACGTCCGGGATGATCAGATGCCGCGAGTAACGCCTGACCTCGTCCGGCGTCAGCGACTGCGCGGGCTCTACGAGCGGGGGTAGTGCCACATCTCCACCTTGATCGGCTGCGAAAGGTCCGTCACCCAGGGTGACACGTAGTCAAACCATCTCGGAGGTGAGGTTCTTCCCGGAAGGTGCGGGCAGGCTCTTGTACGTCGATCAACTGAGGAGGCCGACGATGGGTGCGATGGACAAGTTGAAGGACAAGGCCGAGGTCGCCGAAGGCGAGGCCAAGCAGAAGCTCGGTGACGCAACTGACAACGAGCAGTGGCAGGCCGAAGGCAAGGCCGACGAAGTCAAGGGCAACCTCAAGCAAGCGGGCGAGAAGGTGAAGGACGCCTTCTAGCGAATCGTTCGTGCATCGGTGCGCCCACGGGGCCGCACCGGGTATCGGCGGCCGGTGTCCCTCGGGACGCCGGCCGCTTTTCTGTCCTCAGCCGCCGGGCCGCCACCAGGGCTTGCGCTTGCCTGAGTCTTCTTCGTCCTCGCCGGCCCCTTCTGGCGTGTCGCCCAGATCCGGCGCGTCCTCGTCCTCGTCCCCGTTCTCGTCCTCGTCCTCGTCCGCGTCCTCGTCGACCTCACTCGCGGCGTCGGCGGGCTCCACCGCGGACGCCGGTGCCGACGTCGATGCCGACGTCGATGCCGTCGCAGGACGCGCTCGACTGCGTCGCCGCAACAAGGCCTCGGCGAGCGTGAGGATCGCCTCATCGACGTGTTCTGCCAGCCGTCGTTCCGAATCTTCGACCGCGGTGGCAACGATCTCCTCGACCGCGTCGGCGTCCAGCGCCGCCGACGAGCCCCCGGGACGGGCCGCTTCCAGCGCGGCCAGCCGGGCGAGGACCCCGTCGCCGCCCAGCAGTCCTTCGTGCAGGGCGTCCAGCCGGTCCATCAAGGCCTGGACGTCGTCGTCGTCCGCTTGACTCGACTCGAGATGCTCGCGCAGTCCGGCGAGCTCGTCCCGCAATGCGGCGAGGTCGGCGAGCTCGGGACCACCCGACGCGACGGGAGCCTGGTCCGCGAGCCGGTCGTGCACGGCCTGCAGAGACGACTGGGACTCCCCCTGGGCCTCGGCGAGCGCGTCCAGCCGTTCGAGCAACGACGGGATCGAAGTCTCCAACCGGCTCAACCGACCGCCGAGCCCGTCGACGGAGTCGGAGACCCGGCCGATGAGCTCCTCCACGTCCTCGCGGCCCGGCAGCTGTGCCGCCCGGGCGGCGACGCCGCTGAACGCCTGCCGCAGCTCGCGCAATCCGGAGTCCAGCGCGTCGGAGCGTTGCTGGAGCGCACCGACCGCGGCAGTCAGCTCTTCGAGGCCGCTCAACCGGTCGGCGAGTCCGGTGAGTCCGCCTTGCAGCCCCTCGATCCGTTCGCCGAACGCGGGCAGCGCTGCCAGGCCGCCGGTCATCCCGGCCAAGGCACTGGTGTGCCCGTCGACAGCCGCTTTGAGCTCGCCGATCAGCGCACGCTGGTCGGCGAGATCATGGCCACGCTCCTGCACCAGGCGACCGACGATGTCCAACCGCTCACCCAGCAGCCGCACCGCGTCGCGCACATTGCCGGCGATCGCCCCCAGCGCCTGGTCGAGCTGCGGCGACGCGCCGGCGGCGCCCGGCATGGCGCCGAGCTGGTTGGTCAGCTGGCCGAGCTGCGCGCGTACGTCGGCAAGTGCCCCGGCCAGCTGACGCTGCTCACTGACCTGGTCCTCGACCGCACGGGACAGCAGGGACTGCATTCGCTCGGACATCGGCACGCCCGAGCCCGGGTCCTGCGACATGGCTACATCTTGTCAGGGCAACAGGGGTTCGAGGCGGCGGTTGACCGCATCGAGCGCGGCGCGGATCGTTGCCTGCCGCACGTCCTCACGGACGACCGCGGTGCCCGTCAGCCGATCCGTGCCACCGTTGCTGACCATCGTCACCGCCACCAGGACCGTGCGGTCCTTGCCACCTTGAGCCACCTCGACCTGATCGACCTCGAACCGCGCCTTGGCGTCGACGAGCTGCTCGAGTGCACGCAACGCGGCAGTCGCAACTGCGCGATGCACGCCGGTCTGGGTCGCCGTGCCGGTGCTCTCGCCGCGCACGACCGCATCCTGATAGATCAGCGAAACCGTGGCGGTCACCTCGAGACCCGAGGAGACCAGCTGCATGCGGGAGATGACCGGGCGGCGGCCGCCGGTGTTCTGCTCGGGCACCTCTGGCATCGGGGCGTCCTCGATGAGCTGCACCTGGTCGGCATCGACGCCGAGCCCGAACCGTTCGCGCAGCATCCGGCCGACCTTCGTGGCGACCTGCACCTCATCGACGCCGGGCGCGAGCCCGAGCCGCAACAGGCCGAGGCCCTCGCCGTCCTCGTCCGGTTCGACGTCCGCCTCGGCGACGCCGGGAACCGCGCGCAACGCGGCCACGATTTCCGCGTAGTCGGCGACGGTCACCTGGGCACTCCTCAGTCAGGGCATCCCGGAACGGGACGTTCCACCACGAGAAATCGGTGCCCCACCGGCGTTGCTTGAGGATGACGGTAGCGACGAAGTCACTCTTAGCAACCGGCTACGCAGACTTGCGTGCATTCGCTCGCTTTTGCGTCGTCTTCTTGGCAGATGCCCCGCTACTCCGTTTGGCCGCAGGCTTCGACGCGGCCTTCTTGGCACCTGCCGACGAGCCCTTCTTGGCGGCAGTCTTCTTCGCCGACTTCTTGGCCGGCGGCGCTGCCTCGGCGCGGCCTTGCTTGGCGGCTTCGACGCTCGCCCGCAACGCGGCCATGAGGTCGACGACGGTGCCGGTGTCCGTGGGCGACTCGGCCGGCTGCACGACCTCGCGGCCCTCGACCTTGGCGTCGATCAGAGCCTGGAGGGCTTCGCGGTAGTTGTCCGAGTACTGCTCCGGCTCGAAGTCGCCGGACAACGACTCGATGAGCGACTCGGCCATCTTGAGCTCTTGTTGGCGGACGTCGATGTCCTCGTCGAGGAACGCGAACTCGGGGGTCCTGATCTCGTCCGGCCACAGCATCATCTCGAGCACGAACACGCCATCGCGCACCCGCAGGGTCGCCAGCGACTCGCGTGAACGCAGCGCGACCTTGACGAGCGCGACCCGGCCCGAGTTCTCCAGCGCCTCGCGCAGCAGGACGTAGGGCTTGGCGCCCTGCCCGTCCGGCTCGAGGTAGTAGGACTTGGCGAAATAGAGCGGATCGACCTGGTCGAGCGGCACGAACTCCAGCACGTCGATCGCACGCGACGTCGTCAGCGGGAGATCCGCGAAGTCCTCGTCGGTGAGTACGACGACCTCGCCGCTGGGCAGCTCGTAACCCTTGGCGATGTCGCTGTAAGGCACTTCCTCACCGTCGACCTGACACACGCGCTTGTAACGAATCCGGCCCCCGTCCTCGCGGTGCACCTGGTGGAACGAGACGTCCTTCTCCTCCGTCGCGCTGTAGAGCTTCACCGGGATGCTCACCAGCCCGAAGGAGATAGCTCCCTTCCAGATACTCCGCATAGGGTGATCATCCCCCGATGACGGCAGTGCAGTCCATCGGACGTGGGTACGGTCCGTCCCATGCCGGAGCTGTTGACGTACCGGAACAAGCGCGATCCTGCGCGGACACCCGAGCCCGTTCCTGGCGCCGGGAAGCGGACGACCAAGCGCAAGAGCAAACGCGACACGTTCGTCGTGCAGGAACACCACGCGACCGCACTGCACTGGGACTTCCGGCTCGAACGCGACGGTGTGCTGGTGTCATGGGCAGTGCCCAAGGGCCTGCCACTTGATCCCGACGTCAACCACCTCGCGGTGCACACCGAGGACCATCCTCTGGAATACGCAGCGTTCGAAGGTGAGATCCCGAAAGGCGAGTACGGCGGCGGTGCCGTCACCATCTGGGACCACGGGACCTACGAGTGCGAGAAGTGGTCCGAGCGCGAAGTGAAGGTCGTGCTGCACGGCGAACGGGTGACCGGCCGCTATGTGTTGTTCAAGACCGGATCACGTGACCGCGACTGGATGATGCACCGCATGGATCCGCCGCCTGCCGACTACACGCCGATGCCGTCGCTGATACGTCCGATGCTTGCGGTGCTACGTGAAGAGGTTCCGCGCGACGACGACAAGTTCGCCTACGAGTTCAAGTGGGACGGCGTCCGCGCAATCGTCTATGTCGACGGCGGCCGGCCACGAGTTCTGTCACGCAACGACCGCGACGTCACCGTTTCTTATCCGGAGCTGCGGGCAATGGCCGAGTCACTCGGATCCCGCCAGCTCGTCCTCGACGGCGAGATCGTCGCGATGGACGAACGCGGCCGTCCGTCGTTCGAGGCATTGCAGGCGCGGATGCACGTGACCAACGCGGCGCAGGTACGACGGCTCGCGACGCAGGTGCCGGCGACGTTCCTCGCGTTCGACGTGCTGCACCTCGACGGTCGCTCGCTGCTGGACGAGCCCTACACGGAACGACGCCGGATCCTTGAGTCGCTGAACCTCTCCGGACCGTCCTGGCAGACCCCTCCGCACTTCGAGGGCAGCGGCGAGGCGATCCTCGCCGCGTCGAAAGAGCAAGGGCTCGAGGGTGTTCTCGCCAAACGACTGGACTCGCGGTACCACGCGGGCAAGCGTTCCGACTGCTGGTTGAAGGTCAAGAACCTGCGTACGCAGGAGGTCGTCATCGGCGGTT
Source organism: Frankiaceae bacterium (assembly GCA_025929315.1). Classification (GTDB taxonomy): domain Bacteria; phylum Actinomycetota; class Actinomycetes; order JAFAQI01; family JAFAQI01; genus DATBDO01. Next base: position 15,585 of record JAICMI010000024.1, on the reverse strand, counting down.
GGAAACCTGGCGAAGGACGACGCAAAGGCGCCATCGGCTCGCTGCTGCTCGGCGTTCCCGGCACGGACGGGCTCGACTACGTGGGCCACGTCGGCACCGGGTTCACCGATGCGATGTTGCGCGAGCTCGAATCGATGCTGTCTCCACTCGAGCGCACCGAGCCGCCCTTCGCCACAGCGATCCCGCGGCCGCATGCGAAGGACGCACATTGGGTCGAGCCGCAGATCGTGGGCGAGGTCGCGTTCGGTGAGTGGACCAAGGCCGGCATCCTCCGCCATCCGGCCTGGCGCGGACTGCGTCCCGACAAGGACCCCGCCGAGGTGACACGTGAGTCCTGAGAAGGTGGCGGTCGAGGTCGACGGTCGCACGCTGACGCTGTCCAACCTCGACAAGGTTCTCTATCCCGACGTCGGCTTCACCAAGGCTGAAGTCATCGACTACTACACGCGCATCGCGCCGTACTTGCTGCCGCACGTCAGCGATCGCCCGTTGACGTTCAAGCGCTATCCGGACGGCGTCGAGGGCAAGTTCTTCTTCGAGAAGAACGCGCCTTCCCATGCACCCGACTGGGTCCCGCGCGTGAACCTGCCTTCACCGGGCTCGACGAAGAACCGCGACACCATCAACTACGCGGTCATGAACGACCTGCCCACATTGGTGTGGGCCGCGAACCTCGCCGCCCTCGAGTTTCACGTGCCGATGTGGCGCGTCAACCTGCGCGCACGCTCCGCCCCCAACAAGGCGCGCCATCCGGACCTGCTGGTGTTCGACCTCGACCCCGGACCGCCCGCCACGATCGTCGAGTGCTGCGCGGTCGCGCAGCACGTGCGGGACGTGCTCGACGGGGACGGCCTGTCGGCCTACCCGAAGACGAGCGGCAGCAAGGGTCTGCAGCTCTATGTCCCGTTGGACGCCAAGCGGCCATGGGAGGACGTGCACACCTACGCCCGTCAGCTCGCGCAGCGTCTCGAGAAAGAACACCCCGAACTCGTCGTCTGGAACATGAAGAAGGAGCTCCGCACCGGCAAGGTTCTCGTGGACTGGTCCCAGAACAACGCCGCCAAGACGACGGTCGCCGTCTACTCGCTGCGGGCACGACCAGCACCTACCGTGTCCACCCCGGTCACCTGGGACGAGGTCGACGCCTGCGCCGATCCCGGCGATCTGCGCTTCACCAGTGCAGCCGTCCTCGACCGGGTGGCTGAGTTCGGCGACCTGTTCGCCCCCTGCCTGGAAGGCGACCAGACGCTCCCGGACAAATAGGGCTGAAGCGGGGCTCAAGTTTTCTGCGAGTTACGCCGAATGGGTTAGTCAGAACGGTGTGATCGTGGAGAGGAACTGGACGTGCGACGCAGACTGCGGTGCCGGGTCTCCCGAACAACCGCCGGGGACCGCATCGAGGTTGCCGGAAAGCTGACCCAGCGCTCTCGTAAACGACTCATCGACCTGCTGTGGACCTCTGCGTCCGAGGGGCGTCCGGTGACGCTCGACTTGGCGGGCGTGACCTATTTCGACGGCAACTCGGTGCTCGTGCTGATCGGCAACAAGCAGATCCTCGAACGGCAGCGCAACTGCCAGGTCGACCTCACGGGCCTGGAGACCGCGACCCGCCGGATTCTCGCGCTGCCCTGAGAGCGACGCCCGCTCAGTGAGCCCGGCCGGGATGCCGGCCGTTTTCGCCCCAGTTCTTCTGCCAGCCCGGCGCATGCTCATGTCCGTAGGCATGGCCCTGCTCGTGGCCGGGCATGCGATCGGGCGCCGGTCGCGGGCGCGGTTGCGGTTGCGAGTGGCTCGGTGACGACGGGGCTGCGGTGACGGCGTGAGAGCCCTGACGGTGGTCGCTGACCGATGCGGTCATCCTCTCGTGGGTCCGGGCCCGTCGCACGTGCGAGGTTCGCACGCCAGAGGATCGCGTCGCGGCCTGCGTGTGAGCGGGCGACGCGGCGGACGGATGGACCGCGGCCACCGGAGTCGCGGGAGCGTCGACCGTCGGAGCGAGCGCCGGCCCCGAGAGCTCGTCGGAGACAGGCGGAGCCGCCGACGCGATCACACTTCCACCGCTGCCGAGCGCCAGCACGCCCGCGGCTGACGCGGCCGCCGTGGCGGTTGCGGCGTGGGCGGCGGTTGTCGACGCCGCGGCCTCCAGCCGCGGCCAGGAGCTCACGAACGGGATCTCCACAAGCCAGGCCAGCGGACCCATCGCACGCCGCAGCTGCGGCAGACCGATGGCCAGGAAATGACGAACGACGATCGGGTCGAATTGGCCACCGGCATGACGCGCGAGCTCGGCGCGCGCGGTCTGTGCGTCCACCGCCCGCCGATAGGCCCGCGGAGCAGTCATCACCTCGAATGCATCCGTGACGGCAATGATCCGGGCCGCGAACGAGATCTCGTCCCCGGCGATGCCGCGCGGATAACCAGTGCCGTCATAGCGCTCGTGGTGCTGCAGCACCGCGTCGGACCAGGGGCCGAGCCAGTCCTGCAGCGGCGCGGTGATGGCGGCGCCGCGTTCCGGGTGGGTCTTGAGCAGCTGCCACTCATTCACAGTGGGCTTGTCGGGCTTGTTGAGCAGACGCGCCGGCACGTGCAGCTTGCCGATGTCGTGCACCAGAGCGGCCCATGTCAGCCGGTCGCGATCCGCCTCGGACAGGTTCATCTGCAGGGCCAGCAGGTTGGTGAACGCGCAGACGCGCTCGCTGTGCCCTCGGGTACGACGGTCGTGCAACGTCAGCGCGGCGAGAAGGGTGACCACCTGTTCGGCCACCGCGGCCGCGCCCTCGCCTGCTGCGCCGTCAGCGCTGTTGAGCAGAGCCTCTGGCCGTCGCGGCACGGCGGCACGGACGGCGACCCGCAGGCGCGAAGGCGCGCGGTCGGGAAAGGCCAGGCAGAGCTGCAGCAGCCGCTGCAACGGGAGCAGCCGGCGGACGACGACGTCGACCATCCAGAGGGCGAGCAATGACGCGCCCGCGGTCCACAGCGCCCACGGCACGATTTCGCCGAAGCCGCGCGGACGGAACTGCCGGCTGGCGATGATCCCGACCACGACGGCCGCTGACAGCGGGGCGAGCACGACGAAACAGCGGATGAGAAAGGCGAGCACAGGCCGGCGCCGCCACCGCAGCCGCATCTCATCGGGCGGGGGCTGGTCGGACGAGGACGTCGCCACTAGCCGGGTCGGCAAAGGCCGCACGAAGCCCCCCTTACCCCCTAAACCGACCGTCAATCACTCTGTGCAATGCAATCGCCACACAGTGCATGGATGACCGTTTTGATCCGTGTCCACCGCGGGCTGCTGGGTACCCCGCCCACGTGAGGACCCCAACGTGAGCGAGCAGTACGACGTCCTGGTGCTCGGCGGCGGCTCGGCAGGTGAGGCGGTCGCCCGCGGCCTGGCCGAGCGCGGCCGGTCGGTCGCGGTCGTAGAGCCGGGGCTGGTCGGGGGCGAGTGCCCTTATCTGGCCTGCATGCCCAGCAAGGCCATGCTCAAGGCCGCCGCACACGGACGATCGTGGGCAGACGCGGTCCGGTTCCGGGACGAGGTCGCGGACCACCGGGACGACACCGAAACCGCTGCCTCGCTCGAGAAAGCCGGCGTCACGCTCATCCGGGCGCGCGGCAGCCTCGCGGGCCCCGGCCGGGTCGAGGCCGGCGGCCGCATGTTGCGCGGCGACCACCTGGTCGTCTGCACGGGCGCACACGCCGACCCGCCGCCCCTCGACGGGTTGGCCGCTACCGGGTTCTGGACGAGCGAGGACGCACTGTCCAGCGACGAGCTCCCCGACTCGCTTGTCATCCTTGGCGGCGGGCCGGTCGGCTGCGAGCTCGCCCAGGTCTACGCGCGCTTCGACACCCGCGTGACCGTCGTCGAACCGGCCGAGCATCTGCTGCCGTCCGAGCCCCCAGTGATCGGCGAGACGGTAGCGGACGCGCTGGCTCGCGACGGCGTCGACGTACGTACTGGCTGCAAGCCTCGCGACGTTCGCCGCGACGGCGACCATGTCAGCGTCGCGCTCGAAGGCGACGAGCCGGTCAGCGCGAGCCGGATCCTGGTGGCCACGGGTAAGACGCCGCGCGTTGCCGGACTGGGGCTGGAGACGATCGGCGTGCGGCCTGACCCCGACACCGGTGCCCTGCGTGTCGACGACAAGTGCCAGGTCGCCGAACGCGTCTGGGCGGTGGGCGACGTGACGGCGGTCGCGCCCTTCACCCACACCGCCAACTACCAGGCCAAGGTCGTGGTCGCCAACATCTGCGGCGAACCGCGCACCGCGGACTACCGCGCGATCCCCCGCGTCGTCTACACCGACCCCGCGGTCTTCTGTGTCGGGCGCACCGACACGGACCTTCGTACGGCGTCCTTCCAGCTGGAGGAGACGGCCCGAGCGGTCGTCGACGAACGGCGCGACGGCAGCGTGACGCTCTTCGCCGACGGCTCGCGTCTCGTCGGCGCGGCGTGCGTCGGGCCCGGAGCCGATCACTGGGCCGCAGAGCTCACGTTGGCCGTGCGTGCCGGCGTCGAGCTCGTCGTGCTGCGTGACGTCGTCCACGCGTTCCCGACATTCGGCGAGGCGCTGGAGCCGGCCTACGCCGAGCTGTGCAAGGGTGCCGACGACGAAGGGAATCGCTGATGCCGGACCTGGAGACACCGGACGCCGACGCGGCCGAGCAGCAGCAAGAGGTCGCGGAGAACGAGCGTCAGCTGGAGCCCGACCAGCCCAACGCCGAGGCAGACGAGGGCGACCTGGCCGAGTCCCTGCGCGAGGTCCCGGTCGACGACGACGACTACCGCTAGGGCCGGGCATTAGCCTGCTCCAATGACCAACGCATTCGCCGAGCCGCGACCGGCCCGGCTGCCGCGGTCGGCCCGGCGCAAGCAGCTCCTCGCCGCCGCGCAGGAGGTCTTCGTCGCCAACGGCTACCACGCGGCGGCGATGGACGACATCGCCGAACGCGCAGGGGTCTCGAAGCCCGTGCTCTACCAGCACTTTCCGAGCAAGCTCGAGCTCTACCTCGCTCTGCTCGACCAGCACGTCGACGTTCTCGGCGAGCAGGTCCGTGGCGCCCTGCAGAAGACTGACGACAACCGCCAGCGGGTCGACGGCTGCATCGCCGCCTACTTCGACTTCGTCGACAACCCGGGCGGCGCATTCCGCCTCGTGTTCGAGTCGGACCTGCGCAACGAACCGGCCGTCCGCGCACTCGTCGAACGGTCGCTCCAGATCTCGATCGACGCTCTCGCCGACACGATCGCCCGTGACACGGGGCTCGACCGGGCCGAGGCGGAGCTGCTGTCGTGTGGACTGGCCGGGCTCGCCGAAGTCAGCGCGAGATGGTGGCTCGACTCCGACGGCCCCAACGGTGTCCGGATCGACAAGACGCGCGCCGTCGCGCTGCTCTCCGGACTCGCCTGGCGCGGCATCAGCGGCTACCCGCGCATCTCCGACGGATAGGGTCGTCGACATGGAGGTCCGCATCGGCGTCAAGGGCGCACCCAGAGAACTCGTCCTCGACAGTGCTCAGTCCGGAGACGACATTCAGAAAGCGGTCGACGCGGCCCTCAAGAACGAGTCGCCCACGGTGACGCTGACCGATGACAAAGGCCGGCGGATCATCATCGCGACCGACAAGCTCGCCTACATCGAGGTCGCCGAGTCCGAAGGCCGCAAAGTCGGCTTCGGCTCCATCTAGTTCCCGCCGGCCTGGGCGCGGCGCCGGTCAGGCCGCGAGACCGAGCGACGCCATGCGCTCCGAGTGGCGTTGGGTCAGTCGCGCGAGCAGCTCGCCCACTTCGGCGAGGTCGCCGGTGCCGCCGACGATCAGCCGTGCCAGTGCATCTCGGTCGACAGCGACGCGCTGCGCCTGTACGAGTGCCTCACCCATGAGCCGTCGCGCCCACAACGCCAACCGGCCACCGACCGCCGGGTCCTCGGCGATGGCCGCGCGCACATGCTCAACGGCGAACGCTGCATGCCCGGTGTCGGCGAGGACGTCGAGCACCAGCGCCTTGGTCTGCTCGTCGTCGACGAAGCCGACGACCTCGCGGTAGAAGTCGGTCGCAAAACCGTCACCGACGTAGGCCTTGACCAGACCTTCCAACCAGTCGTCCGGTGTCGTCGACTCATGGAACGCGTCGAGCGGTCCTACGAACGGTGCCATTGCTGCCTGCGGGTCCACGCCGAGCGCCGACAAGCGGTCGCGCAGCTTGACGAAGTGGCCGAACTCGGCGACGGCCATCTCGCCCAGCGCCGCCTTGTCGACGACGGTCGGTGCCAGGCCCGCATCGTCGGCGAGGCGTTCGAACGCCATGAGCTCGCCATAAGCGAGAACGCCGAGCAGATCGACGACAGCCTGACGACGGTCGTCGTCGGTCATGGCCTCGGTCCAGTCGCTCATCGGCCGCACCATATCCAGGGGGAACAGGTCCAGCGACTAGACTGTTGCCTTGAAAAGCGCATTTCCGCGGCAGATCGCGGGTGTCGGGCCGCCACGGACTCGGCACAGGATGAGCATCGAGACCGAGAGCACCCACAAATGAAAACGTTCGCCGATCTTGGCGTGGCCTCCGACATTGTCGAGGCTTTAGCCGCCAAGGACATCGTCAACCCGTTCCCGATCCAAGCGCTGGCCATCCCGCTGGCGATCAAGGATCACGACCTCATCGGTCAAGCCCGCACCGGCACCGGCAAGACGATGGGCTTCACCGTGCCGTTGCTGCACAAGATCGACCCGCACGCCGAGGACGGCAAGCCGCAGGCCCTTGTCGTCGTACCGACGCGTGAGCTTGCCACCCAGGTCACCCGCGACATCGACATGGCCGGCGCCAACCGCAAGACGCGCGTGCTGACTCTCTACGGCGGCCGCTCCTACGAGCCGCAGCTCGACGCACTTCGCAAGGGCGTCGACGTCGTCGTCGGCACGCCGGGGCGACTGCTCGACCTTGCCGGCCAACGTGCGCTCGATCTGTCGAAGGTCAAGGTGCTCGTCCTCGATGAGGCCGACGAGATGCTCGACCTCGGATTCCTTCCTGACGTGGAGCGCATCGTTGCGCTCGTCCCGGCCAAACGCCAGACGATGCTGTTCTCCGCCACCATGCCCGGCCCCGTCATCGCCTTGTCGAGGCGTTACCTCACCCACCCGACGCACGTTCGAGCGGAGTCCCCGGACGAGAGCTCGATGGTGCCGACCACCGCGCAGTTCGTGTTCCGCACCCATCACCTCGACAAGCCCGAGGTGCTCGCGCGCGTGTTGCAGGCGGACGGCCGCGGACTGTGCATGGTCTTCACCCGTACGAAGCGGTCCGCCGACCGGATCGCCGCCGACCTCGCCGAGCGTGGGTTCGCCTCCGGCGCCGTGCACGGCGACCTCGGCCAGGGCGCCCGCGAGCAGGCGCTCCGCGCATTCCGCAACGGCAAGATCGACGTGCTCGTGGCCACCGATGTCGCCGCACGTGGCATCGACGTTGCCGGCGTCACTCACGTCGTCAACTACGAGTGCCCGGACGATGAGAAGACCTACGTGCACCGCATCGGCCGGACCGGCCGGGCTGGTGAGGCCGGCACTGCGGTGACGTTCGTCGACTGGGAGGACGGCTACCGCTGGGGCATGATCAACAAAGCCCTCGACCTGCCGTTCCCGGAGCCGGAAGAGACCTACTCGACCTCCGACTACCTCTATGACGAGCTCGAGATCCCCAAGAACGCCACCGGCCGGCTTCCCTCCGCGAAGCGCACACGCGCCGGCCTGGGCGCAGAAGAGCTCGAAGATCTCGGTGAGACCGGCCGCAAGCGGCCGCCCGCCAAACGCCCAAGTGGAGGCGGCGGCCGGGACGGGCGTGGCGAGGGTGGACGTGCCGAGAGCGGCCGGGGCGGGCGGCAGGAAAAGGCCGCAGCCGGCTCGGCTGCAACCGGCTCGGCCACGGCTGAGGGTGGCGAGGCGCGTGCGCCGCGCCAGCGGCAGCGTCGCCGGCGACGGCTCTCCGGTGGGGCTCCGAAGACCGACCAGCCGCCGACGGCAGAGGCCTGAGCGTCAAGACGGTCTCCCGTGACACCGATGACTTGGCTGACTGACCTCGTCGTACCCGGCGTCCCGGTCGACGCCTTCGTGACGTCCCTGTAGAACTTCACCTCGTGCGGTTGGTTGCGCTCGCAGATACACACGTGCCGCGTCGCGCAAAGGATCTGCCGGCGCCGGTCTGGCGTGCGATCGACGAGGCCGACGTGGTCATCCACGCCGGCGACTGGGTGGACGAGTCATTGCTCGACGCGATCGCGTCGCGCGCGGCTCGTCTCATCGCCGTCTGGGGCAACAACGACGGCCCGCCGCTACGACAGCGGTTGCCGGAAGTCGCGCATGCGGAGATCGGCGAGCTGCGTTTCACCGTCGTACACGAAACAGGTGGCCGCACTGGGCGCGAGGCGCGCATGGACCGCGCCTACCCGAACACCGACGTCGTCGTGTTCGGACACAGTCACGTCCCGTGGGACACCGTGACCCCGGCGGGCATCAGGCTGCTGAACCCTGGGTCGCCGACGGACCGGCGACGGCAGCCGCTCTGCACCTATCTGACTGCACGCGTGGTGCGTCGACGTCTCGTCGACGTGGAGCTGGTAACGATCTAGCGACGCGGATCAGAGGCGGATGGTCAGCCGGGTCCACGAACCGCGACCGCAGGCCGGGCAGCGCATGAACGCGCCATGGTCCTTGCGGACCAGGCCCAGCGTCGACTCGCGCTCACCGCGGCCGATCGTCACCGCGAGGAGCAACGAGGGAAATGCGGCGCGCACCGCTGCGATGGGCGACATCTGCGTGCGCTCGCCGCACCGCGAACACTCGATGACCACCGCACCGACTGCGGGCACGACACCCTCGGTGTCGGTAGCGGAGAACAGCGCGCGCTTGCCTTCGGCATCCCGGCCGACGGCGGTGTTGCGCGGCGACGGGTGGCCCGGTTCGGCGTCGCCGGCGCGAACGCGCAGCCGGTCGAACCGGTTGGCTCGAGGGGGCGCCTGGTTGGTCATGTCGGCACCACTTCGGTCGCCAGGTGGATGAACTCGGAAGGCACGCGCACCTCGTCCGCCAGGTCGAGGCCCGCGATCCGGCGCGCATGCTCGCGGTAGGCCTGGGCCCCCGGCGTCCGTCCCGCCGTACGAAGAATCGACCGCCCGGCGGCCGGAGCTTCGGCGAAGCGCACTGACTTGGCAATGGACGGCTCGACGACGTCGAGGCCGTAGCGCGTCACGATGTCGGCGAGCACCTCACGTGCATGAGTGGTGCGGCTGTCGAACAACGTCGGCAGCACGCCCATGACGCGCAGGTCACGATTGGTGAGCCGTTGCACGTCCCGCACGGTGTCGAGCAGCTGACCGACGCCACGGTGCGACAAGGTCTCGCACTGCAACGGGATGAGCACCTCATCGGCGGCCGTCAACGCGTTGATGGTGAGAACCCCCAGCGACGGCGCGCAGTCGAGCAGGATCACGTCGTAGGACGGACGCACCTCTTCGAGCGCGAGCCGAAGCGTGTATTCGCGGCCGGTGCGGGTGAGCAGCTGTCCCTCGCAGCCGGCCAGCTCGATCGTGGCCGGCAGCAGGTCGGGCCCGTCGGCGGTCGGCTGGATGGCCATGCTCGCCGCCACCCGACCGAGCAACACGTCGTGAACGGACAGCTCCACGGCCTCGGGGTCAAGACCGAGCGAAAAAGTAAGGCAGGCCTGGGCATCGAGATCGACGAGCAGCACCTTGCGGCCGAGCTCGGCAAGGGCCGCACCCAGCGATGCGACCGTCGTGGTCTTGGCTACGCCGCCCTTTTGGTTGGCAACGGCGATGGTCCGGCAGTCGGTCACAGGCGGTCCCCACGCTGTTTGAGGGATGTCATGCAGGGCGATGGATGTGGCGCGGGCTCGCTTTCGAGTTTGCGCACAGATCGGGCGGCCCGGCAAGTGCCACGGCGACAGGTTCACCCAACGGTCAGAGCCTACCCGCCGGTTACCCTGCGGCGATGAGCGTTCCGCCAAGCATGTCGCTGGATGCAGAGGTCTCTCGCGCCACGGTGACAACGGCCGTCGGAGACCTTGCGGCCCTCATCGGCACGCCGCCCTCGGGCGCACCCGACGCTGCGCCGGTGCTGCTGGTACCGGGATACACCGGCAGCAAGGAGGACTTCCTGCCGGTGCTGGGTCCGCTGGCTCGGGCCGGCCACCGTGCCGTGGCCATCGACCTGCGGGGCCAGTACCAGTCGCAGGGGCCGGACGACCCCGCGCTCTACACGATCGAGGCGCACGCCAAGGACGTTGCCGAGGTGCTCGCGAGCCTCGGGGCGGACGCTCACCTCGTCGGCCACTCGTTCGGTGGCCTGGTGACGAGGCGCGCGGTGATCAACGGCGCGCGCCCGGTGACCCATGTGCTCGTCGGCTCAGGTCCGGCGGCGTTGCCGGGACGGCGCGCGACGACGATTCCGCTGATGCTCCAGGTCGTCGCCGAGGGCGGTGTCGAACAGATGGCCGACGCGGTGACCGAGATGGAGCGCGGCGACCCGCGGATGGCCGAGGTGCCGGAGGAGGTACGACGTTTCCTGCACGAGCGGCGTCTGCTCGGCTCCGGCGTCGCGCTGCAGGTCATGGGCGAGGAGATCCTCAGCGTCCCGGACGAGGTGCAAGCGCTCGCCGCCGCCAAGGTGCGCACCCTGGTCGTCTACGGCGAAGCCGATGACGCTTGGCCGCCCGAGCTTCAGACGGAGATGGCCGCACGGCTCGCTGCGCAGGCGGTCGGCATCGCCGGGTCGGTGCACTCCCCCGCCTGCGAGCAACCCACGGCGTTTGTGCAGGTCCTACTGGAGTTCTGGCGCGGCTAGCGGCTCGATCTCGGGCGCCAGGCCCGTCCACGATGCCTGCGGCGCACAAGCGGCCCGGCCCTCGGGACAGTGGGCCACGAAGTCGCACCAGCCGCACATCGGCCCGGGCCGGGGCGGGAAAGCACCGGGGTCGGCGCTCGCCTCGGCGGCGGCGGCTTCCATGGCGATGTCCTCAGCTCGCTCGAGCTGACGCGCGAGTGACTCGTCGGTGTGGTCCCAGCGGATGACGTCACCGCTGGGCAGGTGGTGCAGCTCGACCGAGACGCATTGGCGGCGCAGCGTGCGGGCGGAGGCAAGTGCATAGATCGCCAACGCAAGAGACCCGCGCGCGTCGTCGGTGGTCAGCACATGTCGCCCGGTCTTGTAGTCGACGACGACCAGCTCGTCGTCGCGTCTGTCGAGCCGGTCGATGCGACCTGACACGGCAATGCGATCGGTGCGCATCGCGACGGTGCGCTCAATGCCGACGGGCTCGAGATGCGGGTCGACCGTTGTCACGTAGTTGCTGACCATCGTCGCCGCGCGGTCGCGCCACGTGTCGCTCTGCTCGTCGTCGCGGAAGCCCAGTCCGATCCATTTCTCCCGCACCAGTGCGGCGGCGCGTTCGGGCGAGCGTCGTTGGATCGGTTGGTCCCACCAGGCAGCAAGCGCACTGTGCACCGCCGCGCCCATGCTGTTGTGCGCCCAAGGCGCGCCCTTGGCGGGACTCGGCCGGTCGACGTAGACGAACCGGTAGCGGCGGGGACAGTCGAGCCACGTCGCGAGCCGCGATGGCGTGCACGTGAACAGCCTCGTCGGCATCCCCGTGAAGCCCAGCTGAGTCGCGGCCATGCAGCCAGTCTGCAGCCGTCGTACGACGAAATCCGACTCCCACGCGGCTTTGCGCGATATCTCAGGCCTGGCGGGCGAAGGCGAGCGCAGAGTTGGCGATGAGCTGTACGGCGATGGCCGACAGGAGCAGACCCGAGATCCGCGTGACCAGCAGGACGCCGCCTTCGCGGATGACGCGCAGGATCACGTTGGCAAAGCGCAGCGCGAGGTAGAGCACGATGTGCACCGCGATGATGCCTGCGGCGATGGCGAGTCCGTCCCCGACCCCGTCGCCGCGGCGCACGAACACGATCGTGGCGACGATGGCGCCGGGTCCGGCCAGCAGCGGCGTGCCCAGTGGCACCAACGCGACGTTGGTCGTGGGTGCGTCCTCGGCACGCTGTTCCTGCTTGCCGGTCAGCAGCTCCAGGGCGACGAGCACGAGGAGCAACCCGCCGGCGCCTTGCAGAGCTGCCACGGTGATGCCGAGGTAGTTGAGGATCTGCTGACCGAACAAGGCGAACGTCGTGATGACGCCCATCGCGACGAGCACCGCCTGCCACGCGAGCCGGCGTCGAGCCTTCGAGCTGCGGCCGCTGGTCAGCGCGAGGAACATCGGGATCGTCCCGACGGGGTCCATGATCACGAGGAGCGTCACGAAGACCTCGGTGAACAGCTTGGTGTGGAACGCCAGATGACTCATCGCGCGGCCGAGGCTAGTGCGCTCGTTCGAGCGTCAGCGCCGATCAGTCGGGCGCAGGTACGGCGGACAACAACGGCGAGACGGACCCGAAGGCGAGCTCAGCCTCGGCGTAGCCGTCGCGCAGGTCCTCGAGCGACAGGGCGTCGTACATCAGCACGCCCGCCGGAGCCGGGCAGATGATCGCCCAGAGCCACAAGCCCTTGGCCTCGCCCACGAAGGCCGCACAGTCGCCGCTGACGGGCAGGCTCCACAGCGCCGTCGGATGACCGGCGATCTCGACCTTGGCGTCGGGCGCACCGGAGCCGCAGCTCGAACCAGGGTCCGGGCCGGCGAGACCGGCGTAGCGGGCACCCAGGCCCACGCCCGGCTCCTCGGCGACGAGCAGGATGTCCGCGGCGCCACCGAGCGGGCTCGGGCCGGACAGGCTTGTCACCACGGCGCGAGCGCCATCGCGGTCGTCACCCGCGTAGCCGAGACCTGTGCAGACCCAGCCGGCTGAGAGGCCGTGAGCCATCCAGACCGGGACCTTGGCGCGGCCCAGGACGTGCTCCACGGCGTCGAGACCGCAGCGAGTCAGGACGCTGTAGGGCGGGACGCTGCCGTGGTGGGCGCACTGCCAAGCGCTCGACCACAGGCCGGGGGCACGCAACTCACCGCCGCACCGGGGGCACTTGGGCTCCGGTCGCACACCGTCACGGTGCTGGCCAGCGGCGAATGCGTCAAGCCCCCGAGCGGGTGCCGCGCGGGCTACATGCGCGAACGGGGCCTAGAGGACGTCGTCCTCGTAGACCCGGCGGCGGACAACCGGCTCCTCGACGACGCGCCTGGCGGGCCGCCGGATGATGGTGCGGCGGACGACCGTGGGACCGCCGCCGAATCCCCCTCCGAAGCCTGCCGCGAGCGCCGCTGCGAGAACGAGGACGACGGCGAGGACGACAAGCACGACCAACACGATGCTCTCCCAAAGTTGCCTAGTGTTCCGGCTAGAGATGTCCCCGCAGCCCTATGAGGAGAAACCGGCCCCCGTCGAGTGCGCCGGTGCGGTCGTGCGTGACGCCCTCGGCCGGCTGCTCCTGATTCGTCGAGGTCGCGAGCCGTCGGCCGGGATGTGGTCCCTGCCCGGCGGGCGAGTGGAGCCGGGCGAGAGCGCCGCTGCTGCCGCGGCGCGCGAGGTCCGGGAGGAGACCGGGCTCGACGTCGAGGTCGGACAGCTGCTCATCGAGGCCCTGATCTGGGACGGCCGTTATCGCGTGCAGGACTTCGCCGCCACGGTGGTCGGCGGCGACCTCCGGGCCGGCGACGACGCCGCCGACGTCCGCTGGGTGGACCTCGACGCGCTGGCGTCGATGCCGCTGTCGCCCGGACTCCTCGAGGAGCTACGCCGGGTCTTGTGAACGGGTCAGACCGGCGGCGCGGCCCTTGGCGGCGATGACAAGCGCCATCTTCCGTGATGCTTCGTCAAGCATCTCGTCGCCCAGCATCACCGCGCCGCGGTGCCCACCTGCCGCCGACGTCGAATGCGCGTATGCATCGAGGATCGCTTCCGCGCGGTCGTAGTCGTCCTGTGCGGGCGCGAACACCTCGTTGCCGACGGCGATCTGGTCCGGATGCAGGACCCATTTGCCGTCGTAGCCGAGCGCAGCGCTTGAACGAGCCGCTCGTCTGAAGCCTTCGACATCCCGTACTTGCAGATACGGACCGTCGATCGCTTGCAAGCCATGTGCGCGAGCGGTGACGAGTATCCGCATCAACGCGTAGTGATACGCGTCGCCGACGTCGTAGCCCGGTGGCTGCTCACCGACGACGAGCGAACGCATGTTGAGGCTCGCCATGAAGTCGGCGGGTCCGAACACCAACGTCTCGACCCGTGCAGACGCGGTGGCGATGCTGTCGATGTTCTGCAACCCGAGTGCGGACTCGATCTGCACTTCGAGCCGGAGACGACCGGCCTCGAGACGGTGTGCCGTTTCGAGCTGCGTGAGCATGAGATCGACGGCCGCGACGTGATGCGCAGTTTCGGCCTTCGGCAGGATCAGCGCGTCGAGTCGATCGCCGACTGCGGACACGACATCAACCACGTCACGATGCGTCCACGACGTCGTCCAGTCGTTGACGCGCACCGCGAGTGTCTTGCCGGACCAGTCACCCTCGCGGACCGCGCGGATGACGTTGTCGCGCGCGGCGTCCTTCGCGTCCGGCGCAACCGCGTCCTCGAGGTCGAGGAACACCTCGTCCGCATCGAGCCCTTGTGCCTTCTCGAGCATGCGCGGGTTGGAGCCAGGAACCGACAGCACGGTACGACGGCTTTTCTGGGGTGACCGCGACACGGCGCCGAGGTTATCGATCACTCCGCCGGCACGCTTGGTGGCGTCGTCCGGTCACGTGCCGCGATGACAAGCCCGACGCCGAGGACCAGCAACAACAGCCCGGGAACGGCCGCGAGATGTGGTCGCTGATGCAGCCACAGTGCGGCAATCAGAATTGCGCCCGGCACTTCGAACAGGATCGCCAGCGAGACGACCGTCGGACTCGTGGTGGCGAGGACGCGGTTGAACAGGGAATGTCCGAGGAACTGCGCACCTACCGTCAGCGCCGCGAGCTTGAGCCAAGTGTTGGCGGAGTAGCCGACCAGCGGACGACCAGCGGTGGCGCAGACAACCAGCAACAACACGGCAGTGGTGAGGTAGCAGATCGTCGTATAGGTGGTCGTTGACACCGACTGTCGGACGCGGTTGCCAGCGAAGATGTAGGCCGCGGCGCAGGCGCCACCTGCAACGGCGAGAGCGTCACCTGCAAGTGCACGACCGGAAACCGTGACGTCGACACCGGTCACCAAGGCGGCACCGGCAACTGCGACCACGATGCCCACCCACGCGCGCGTGGGGATGTGATGACCGCTGCGGCGCGCAATGAGTGCAGCCCAGATCGGCTGGGTGGCCACCAACGCGGTCGCCGACGACACACTTGTATAGGTGAGGCTGGGCACCCAGGTCGCAAAATGAGCAGCGAGCAGTCCACCGGCGACAAGTCCCATCAGCACATCGCGGCCGGACATCGCACGCAGCTCAGCGCGTCGCGTCAGCGTGGTGAGAGGCACCAACAGGCCGGATGCCATTGCATTGCGCCAGAACGCAATTGCAAGCGCAGGCGCGGCCGTCGCCGCAATGATCGGGCCCGATGTCGAGACAGCGCTGATCGCGACAACCATGACGACGATGTCCGTC
>JAICMI010000094.1 GCA_025929315.1 Frankiaceae bacterium | reverse complement strand
CCGACCCCGGATGGCTGGTGCGGCTGCCGCACTGGCCGCGCTCTCACTGGCCACGGCCTGCAGCAAGAGCACCTCGAACAGCGCTGATACGGCGGCTCCTCAGAGCGGCAGCAGCGGCTCGGCAAGCGCCGCGCCGAACGCCACCCTCGAGCAGGTCTACAAGGGCACGATGACGGCTCCCTCCAGTGCCTCCCGGCCGGCCGTCAAGGGCAAGAGCATCTGGATCATCTCGGCCGGCCAGTCGTCGGAGAGCTCCTCGGTGCCGGTGAACGCCGCCCGGGACGCGGCGGAGAAGATCGGCTGGAAGGTTCACATCTTCGACGCTCAGCTGAACCCCGCCAACGGTCCGACGGGCGTCTCGCAGGCGATGGCCGCCCACGCTGACGGCATCATCGTCGACGGTGACTGCTCGACAGTCAGGTCGCAGCTCGAGCAGGCGAAGGCAAGGCACATCGTCGTCGTACCGATCTATGGCTACGACTGCAACGACGCCTACTCCGGCAAGAGCAACGAGCAGCTGTTCACCGGCTACACCAACTACGGACCGGCCGCCAACAAGAACCTGGCGGCGTTCGCCGAGTCCTACGGCTTCGCACAGGGACAGGCTGTCATTGCTGCGACCGACGGCAAGGCACAGGCGATTGTCTTCAACGACCCTGAGTCAACCGTCGTGCACTACCTGACAGTCGGCTTCAACCGCGCCATGAGGGAGTGCGCCGGTTGCAAGGTCGTGCAGCAGGTCGACTTCAACGGGCTGCAGCTGGGTCCGCAGCTCCAGCAGATCGCGACGGCTGCGATCCTGCGCCACCCCGAGGTCAACGCCATCAAGAGTGCGTTTGCCGCAGCGACACTGCTGAGCATCGCGCCGGCGGTGCAGCAGTCGGGTCGCTCCGGCAGCATCTACGTGATGGGCGGCGAGGGATTCCAGGACGAGCTCGACCTG
Source organism: Frankiaceae bacterium (assembly GCA_025929315.1). GTDB lineage: Bacteria > Actinomycetota > Actinomycetes > JAFAQI01 > JAFAQI01 > DATBDO01. The sequence goes on along the minus strand of JAICMI010000094.1, from coordinate 10,288 downwards.
CTCCGCAACCACCAGGGTGTCAACGCAGTGATGATCTCGCCGTCGGACTGGACCGGCTGGTCCGCGGTCGACACGATGAACAGCCTCTTCCGTGGTGAGAAGCCGGCGTTCTCCGGTCTCGGCTGGCAGCTCGTCGACGCCACACACAACCTGCCGGCGAGCGGGCCGTGGGTGCCGCCTGTCGACTTCAAGTCGGTCTATGAAAAGGCGTGGGGCGTCGGCTGATGACGGTGCTCGACGCAGGCCCGCGCACCGCGTTGACGGTGCGCGGGTTGAGCAAGACCTACGCCGGCAACCTGGCGTTGGACTCGCTCTTCCTGCAGGTCCGGCCGGGCGAGATCCACGCCCTGCTCGGCGGCAACGGCTCCGGGAAGTCCACGGCCGTCAAGATCCTCGCCGGCGTCGAGGCGGCCGACCCGGGCGGTGAGATCGTCGTCGGCGATGTTGCCGCCGGCGTCAGCGAGTGGACCCCTGTGCGGGCACACGCCGCCGGCCTGCGCTTCGTCCACCAACAGCCGGCAGTCTTTCCGGACCTCACCGTTGCGGAAAATCTGGCGCTGGGCGCCGAGTTCCCGAGAGGTGTGGCCGGGCGGATCGACTGGTCGTCGCTGCACGCCCGCACCCAGAACCTGCTCGACCGCTACCAGATCAACGCGACCCCGAAGACTCCGCTCGGGCTGCTCCGTGCGGCCGACCGCAGCCGGGTCGCGATCGTGCGCGCCCTGCAGGATCGCGACGATGCAGACGCCGGCGTGCTGGTTCTCGACGAGCCGACGGCCGCGCTGCCCGACGCCGAGGTGGCTTATCTGCTCGAGGCACTGCGGGGATACGCCGCGGCCGGCCAGACGATCCTCTACATCAGTCACCGACTCGACGAGGTGCTCTCCGTCGCAGACCGCGTGACCGTGCTCCGGGACGGACGCAAGGTCGACACCGTCGAGACGAAGGGCCTCACGGAGTCGCGGTTGATCGAGCTCATCGTCGGCAGGCCGCTGGACCGTGTCTTCGCGCCGCCGATCGCCGAGGTGACGCAGGACGCGGCGCTGAGCGTGCGTGGACTCGTCGGTGGGCCGCTACACGGGGTCGACCTGACCCTGCGCAAAGGCGAGGTGCTCGGCATTGCGGGGCTGCTCGGCAGCGGACGCTCGGAGCTGCTGCGCATGATCTTCGGCGCCCAGCCGCTCGACGCCGGCGCGATCACCCTCGAGGGTGCGTCATATGAGCCGACCAGTCCCGATGCTGCCATGAAGGTGGGCATCGCCTACGTGCCGGAGGACCGGCAGGCCGACGCGCTTCTGCAGGGCTGCAGCGTCCGGCAGAACCTTTCCGCGGGTTCGTCATCGAGCTATTTCCACCGGCTGCTGTGGCGCCACAAGCAGGAGCGAGCCGACTCTCAGCAGTCGATCTCCGACTTCCTCATCCGGCTTGTCTCCGACCAGCAGCCGATCGAGACGCTGTCCGGCGGCAACCAGCAAAAGGTCGTCATCGCCCGCTGGCTGTGGCGCAAGCCGAAGGTGTTGCTCCTCGACGAACCGACGCAGGGCGTCGACGTGGCCGCCCGCGCCGAGATCTACCAGCTGGTGCGCAAGGCCACGACGCAGGGGACGAGCGTGATCCTCGTCGTCAGCGAACCGGAAGAGCTCGCGCACGCCTCCGACCGGGTGGCGATCCTGCGCGGCGGACGGATCACCTCGATCGTCGACCGGCCGATCGATGCTCACCGGCTCACTGAGCTGATGAACTCCTCGGAAGGACGACCGTGACCCGCCCCAGCTCCCGAGTCCGCTCCCGCGCCTCGGTCGATGTGCCGGTACCGAGAGAGTCGGAGGAGCCCGTGACCTCGGACTCCGTGGCCGGGCCGGCCCCGGCCCTCGCACGGCCGGCGTCGGTCTGGCGGCAGAGTCCCGGCCGGGTCGTCGGGCATGTCGCCCGCACCTACTCGCTGCCCATCCTCCTCATCATCTCCGTGCTGATCTACGGCTTGTGGGGCGGCGGCGTCTCGGCAGCGTTCAACTCGGCGGCGAGCTGGCGCAACATCGCGTCCGGTCAGGCGGTCACAGGTGTGCTGACGCTGGGCATCCTGCTGACGCTGACGTCCGGCAACTTCGATCTGTCGATCGGCAACATCTGCGGGCTGAGTGCCGTCATGACGGGTGCGGCCTACTCCAGGTGGCACCTGCCGCTCGTGCTCGGGCTGCTGGTCGGTGTGGCCATCGGCGCCGCGGTGGGCGGCATCAACGGGTATCTGAGTACGACGCTGCGGGTCGACCCGTTCATCATCACGTTGGGTACGGCGTCGATCATCCTTGGCTTCGTCGACTGGTACACAAAGGGCCAGTCGATCGTCAACGGCATCCCGCACTCGTTGCTCGACTTCGGCCGCACCAACTTCCTCGGCATACCGGAAGTCGCGTGGGTGCTCGGCATCGTGGCGTTACTCATCTACTACGTGCTCGAGCACACGCCGTACGGACGGGCACTGCACGCCATTGGCTCCAACCGTGCAGCAGCGAAGCTGGTCGGCATCCGCGTCGAGCGCACCATCACGTCGGCATTCGCGCTTACGGGCGCTTTCGCCGGTGTCGCCGGGATCTTGCTCGTCGCTTACAGCGGTTCGGCAAACCCTGCGATCGGACCGACGTTCACGTTGACCGCGTTGGCCTCGGCTTTTCTCGGCGCAGTGTCGTTCAAGGTCGGACGGCTCAACGTGCCCGGCACGATCGTCGCCATCTTCTTCCTGTCGATCAACATCGCCGGCTTGACCTATGCCGGTGTGCAGAACTGGATCACCGAGGTCTTCACCGGCCTCACGCTCATCCTCGCGGTCGCTCTCGCGGCTGTGCTGTCCAAGGAGCGGAAGGCCAAGCGGTCGACCTCCACCGAGCAGACAAGGAACCCAGCATGAACGCCAGGGGTGTCGCTTCACGCCGCGGTCCGCTCCGCGTCGGCGGGCTGTGCTTCGCCGTCGCCGCGATCGCTCTCGTGCCCGAGCTCGCCGTCGCCGCAGACGCCAGCGGCGCGACGATCCGGGCAACCATCGGCTCGGATGGCAAGGTTGCCTCCGCGAAGATCTTCAACGCCGACGGGTCGTCGAGCGGGTTCACCGGTGACTTGCCGCTGACCATCGGGATCAGCCACACGACGTCCGGCTCGTCGACGACCTACACCTACCACGTGGTCAACACCGACTCGAAGACGCAGACGGTGCACTACGACGACACGGCCGGCAACCCGCAGCACACAAGCGTCACGCTGCAGCTGCCTCTCGTGGCGACCCTCGGCGTCGACCTGCCGTCGACGATGAAGGACGTGACCGCAGCCGGTGGCACCGTCTCGACGGCGACCGACGGCAGCCGGCACGTGCAGTGGACGATGGTGCTGTTCACCCCGCTCGGTGCGGCGACGCAGGATGTGTCGTTCACCGCGACCGGAAGCGGCACGCCGGTCGCTGACATGCGGGCGATCATCGTGGACCCGAGCTCCACAGCGGGCCTGTCCACCGCGAGCCAGGACGCCACCGCGGCCTACCAGCAAGAGGACTTCTGGGCGGGCTATGCCAACGGCGCGAGCGGTGGTCTCGGGCAGATCGCCGACGGCATCTCGCAGCTGCACGACGGCATCGTTCAGGGGGCCGACGGCGCTCAGCAGCTCGCCGACGGGTCGGCTCAGGCTCACACCGGATCGCAGGCGCTTACCAATGGCTTGAAGAAGATCCATGGTGGTCTCGCGCAGGTCGCTGACCCGAAGACCGGCTTGCCGACCGCTCTCGGCGGTATCGACCTGATGATCGGCGGTGTCGGCTCGGCGTCCAACGGTCAGTCGCTCGTCGGTGGTCTTGGCTGTGTCAAGACCGTCCTCACCGCCGTCTTGCAGGGCACCCTGCCCGCACCGGACGGCAACGGCACGGTGGGCAAGGTCAACCCGTGCTTCCTGGACAAGAAGCTCAACCCGACCGGCGCAACCCCGCCGCTTACCAAGACCACCGGTCTCAACGCTCTGGTGCTCGGGGCCCTCGTCACTGACGCACCCGGCGCGCCTTCCGCACTGACGCGGCTCAGCGCGGGCTTGAGCTCGTCCGACCCGAAGTCGCCCGGCATCGCGCAGGGTCTCCAGCAGCTGAAAGCGGGGCTCGCTGCGGCCGTCGACGGCATCAACAAGCTGACGGCGGGATCCGGCAAGGCCTACCACGGCAGCAAGAAGCTGACGAACGGCTTGGGTCAGATCGCGGATGGTCAAGCGCAGGTTGCCGCGGGCCTGCCGGCAGCGGTCGATGGCACGGCGCAGCTGCTCGCCGGCGTCAACCAGGCCAACGACAGCGCGGTGAAGCCGCTCGCAACCCAGCTTCAGCAGGCCTCGCAGAACAACCACAAGCAGCTTGCGGTTCTGCAGGCTGCGGCAGCGATGGCGAGCAGCGCTCCGGGTGGCACGGGCGCGTCGTACGTGTTCAGTCAGCGCACCAGTGATGTCGCGCTCGCGGCCAGCGAGCAGAAGGTGAGCAGCGGCGGCGGCAGCCACACCGGTCGCAACGTCGGCATCGGCCTGGGCGGCGCGGCGCTGCTGCTCGTCGGTCTCGGCGGCGGATTCGTCGCCGGCCGGGGTCGCAGCCGGCGCACCACGATGGTCGGCTGAGCCTGGGATGAGTGGGCGGGCGATCAGGGCCCGCCCACTCATCACGGCTCGGTCAGGAAGTGGACACGATCGCGATGTGCGTGGACCAGTTGGCGAGCGCCGTGCGCGTGCCGCCGCATGATCCGAACGGATCCGCCGTGTATTCGCTGAGCGTGCACGAATGAGCGATGTACTCGCTCGCGATCCAGACCGAGGTGCCGACGACACTGGCCGCGCCGTAGTCACCCCACCGTGGCTGGTTGTACTGGAAACCGCGGTAGCCGCTGAAGTCGTCGCTCGGACCTGCTCCCAGGGCCAGGACGTTGACGCTGGTCGGCAGTGCTCCGGAGTCGTCCAACCTGACGTAGGCGGCGCTCGGGTAGTAGTCCGCGCCGACGAGCGTCAGGGCCATGACCGCCTTGCCTGCAGACGTCACTCCTAGTGCCGGGTAGCTGATGTTGTTGTTGGGGACGACGACAGTGCCTGTCTTCAGGTTGAGATTGGTCGGATCGACGATGAAGTAGGCAACGCCTGCCTTGGTCACGCCGTTGACGTCAACTGCGGTGTCGAGGGCGCCCCACACCCTGCCGTTGGCGTAGGCACTCTGCAGCATTCGGGTGTCGGAGCTGTCGAAGGCAAACTCCGACTCCTTGTACTTGTCCGGAGTGCCCAGTGCGAGCTTCGCGCAGCTCGTCAGGTTGAGGCAGTCCGCCAGCGGGACCGACCCGGCCTTTTGGTTCGAGGCCGGCGGCGTCGCGTACTTCGGCACCGTCACTCGCGTCGCCGACAGCGACAGCGCCGGTTTGCGCGCGGTCAACGTCGAGGTGCTCGTCAGTGACCACAGCGCGATCGACGTCGAGGAACCGCTGCCCACCTCCTCGCCCGCATTTGAGCTGAGGAAGTACATGGTCCCGCCGTGTGCACCGGCATAGCTGCCGCCGGCCGCAAGGGCAGGAGCGAGGGTGAACCCGTCGAGACCGTTGTCCATGCCGCCGGTGCTCCATCGCAGCACACGCGGGACCGGGTTGGTGCCGTCCAGGTCAGCTTTGGCGATGGCGTAGACGTTGGCGCCTTCGAACCCGTCCAGGAACTGCGGGTAGGAGTTCGTGGTGATGTAGAAACCGGTGGCGTCCGCGCCGATGTGCGGATAGTCCGCGAAGCAGGGGCACTTGGGGTCCTGGCCGGGGCTTCATCGTCCGTCGTCCGTCGTACTCAGGCGGTAGACGGTCCAGTCTTTGGTCGGGTCGGCGGTGTTGCTCACCGCGATGTCGATGGCGGATGGCCCGGTCGGGTTGCCATCCGCGTCGGAGGTGCTGTCATAGACCGTCAGGTAGAAGCGGTCGGTGCCCTGGTCGTAGATGCAGCTCGGGTCGCCCACCTGGTCGGGGCTGGCTGTCAGCGTGCCGTCGTCGTTCCGGACGACCTCGTGGCTGAAGCCGAGGAAGGGGTTCAGGGCGGTCGGGCCCTTTACCGGGGCGCCGGTGGTGTCGTAGACCGCAACTGCGTTGTTCACGGCTTCGACGACGAAGTGCGAGGACGCACACAATGCCTGGTCAGGTGGCACGAGCGACCACTGGTCGCCGCCGTCAGCAAGCCGTTGGTCTCGGTGGTCGAGGCCCTCGATGCTGACCAGCGCGCGGGCGCTGGCCGGCGTGAGGCTGCTACCCGTCACCCCGGACGGCGGGGGAGTCCCGCGAGTCGGCTTTGCCTGGCTGTGCGCGCTGCGGTTGGCCACGGCTTTCGCGGTGGTGCCGACGTCGTCACCACCGGCCGGACGAAGCTCGCCGGCGGACTGCCCGGACGACAGGGTTGCGTGAGTCGTCAGGCGCTGGAGGTGTGTCGTCGTGACAGCCGGCGACGAAGCAGCCAGCGAGACCGCCGCTCCTCCCACGACCGTCAACGTCAGCGGCGTCATGGTGGCGACGGCGACGCCAACCGCTGACAGTGCGAGTCTCCTGCGTCCGTGCATGGACCCCCCTTGGTGGGCTCAGTGATGGGGGGAACCTATTTCGGCCGGCTCGTCCGTTCTAGCGGATCACCGCCCGGAATCCGTTCGATGTCCGGTTCTAGACCTGTCTGTCCGAAATGCTTTCGGCGTGGGTCCAGGTTTGTCTCCCGGATTTCTTGCTACCAGCCGCGCTCGCGCCACTCCTGCAAGTGCGGGCGCTCGACGCCGAGGGTGGTGTCGCCGCCGTGCCCCGGATAGACCCACGTCTCGTCAGGCAGCCGGTCGAACACCTTCTTGCTGACGTCCGTGATGAGCGAGTCGAACCGCTCCTTGTCCTGCTCGGTGTTGCCCACGCCTCCTGGGAACAGGCAGTCACCGGTGAACAGGTGCGCTCGGTCCGGGCCTTGGTAGAGCAGCGCAATCGACCCCGGCGTGTGACCGGCGATGTGAATGGCTTCGAGCGTGCAGTCGCCGACGGTGACCGTGTCGCCTTCCTCGACCAGGCGCGCGACGTCGACGGGCAGGGCGCCCGCGTCGAGCGGATGCGCGGCCACGGGCGCTCCGGTCGCGGCCACCATCTCCGGCAACGCCTGCCAGTGGTCGAAGTGTTGATGAGTGGTGACGATCTCGCCGAGCCGGTCGTCCCCGAGCTCCTTGAGCAGACGGTCGGGCTCGTTGGCCGCGTCGATGAGCATCACGTCGCCTGTGCTGTTGCAGCGCAGGAAGTAGCAGTTGTTGTCCATCGGGCCGACGGCGACCTTGGTGATCGTCAGCGTTCCGGTGTCGCGGCTGTCCGAAGGGCCGCCAACAGTGACTTTTCCGGTATAGGTGTCGGGCATGCCCTCACGGTACGTCGCGGAACCGATGGGCCGCGACGGTGCGTCCGTCCTGCGTCGGCATCCGCTGCTCCTTCGTCGGGAGCACCGGGTCCGAGCCGCCGATAAACTCCGTCTCCTGGTTGTTCTCCGAGCACGGTCCGCTCGTCATCGGGGCACCCAGCTCGGGCGCCGGGTCCAGCGGCGGCACCTTGATGATCGTGCGACTGCGGAACAGCGTCGACGTGAGATCGCCAACGGTCTTGCGTCGCCAGTGCGAGATGTTGGGCATCTGCACGCCGAAGCGTTCCTCGAGGAACCGCAGCTGCGAGGTGTGGTCGAACGTCTCGTGCGCGATGTGGTTGCCGCGGCTGAACGGCGAGATCACCATCAGCGGTACTCGTACGCCGAGACCGAGCGGTCCACGAATGCCATCCGTGTTCTTGCTGATCGTCGGGGCGGTGAGCCATTCGTCGGGAGTGCCCGCCGGTGCAACCGGTGGCGACACGTGATCGAACATCCCGTCGTTCTCGTCGTACATGACGAAGAGCACGGTCTTGGACCAGACCTCGCGGTTCTGCGTCAGCTCGTTGAGAACTGCCTGGATGAACCACATGCCGTGGTCGGGCGACGCGCTTGCATGCTCGTCGAACGACAGGGGCGGGATGATCCACGACACCGCCGGCAGCGTCCCGTTCTTGACGTCGTTGCTGAACTCGGCCGGGAATGTCGGGCTGAATGCCTTTTGGTGCAACGACGTCGTGTCGTCCTGATAGGCCTTGAAGTACATCAGGACGTTGTCCGAAGTGAACAGGGCCCCGGGCGAGCTGGGGTCGTAGTTGCTGGGTTCCCAGATCGGGTACGACGCCAGCTGCGAATACATACCCGCGCGGGATCCCATCGACGCGAGGTCGGCGTTGGACGGGTGGTAGACCTTCCAGCTGACGCCCTTGTCCTCGAGCACCTCCGGCGCGGACGTCCACGTCGCAGTCCACTTCACGTCCGGGCTGACCGACGTGTCGGTGACCGGGCCACCGTGTTTGCCGGCCGGGTCGATCGTGCCGCTCATCTGCATCAGCCGGTTGGGGTGTGTCGGCCCCAGGATCGAGCAGTGATAGCCGTCGCCGAGAGTGAAGTGGTCAGCGAGGGAGTAGTAGAAGGGGAGCTCCTTGCGGGTGTAGTAGCCCATCGTCAGGGCGCCGGTGGGGTTGCCCTCGCCCTCGTTGCCGGTGTGCACGCGGACCCAGCGGTCCATCTTCCCGTTGTTCCAGCACTTGTGCATCGGGCCCCAGTTGTGCGTAAGGTCCTTGGTGCACTCGTCTCGGGGCCGATGCAGACGGAACGGCAACAGCACCTTCGGCGGGTCCAGCTTCTTGCCGCCGGGATAGGCCTGCGCAAAGACGCCGAGCCGGTGCCGCGGGTGATCGTCGAAGCCGCGGCCCTTCGGGTAGGCGCCGAAGTAGTGGTCGTAGGACCGGTTCTCCTGCATGACGAAGATGACGTGCTCCACGGCACCCAGGTCGGAGCCGGCGGCGCGCACTGACGCGGCCTGAGCCAGGGTCCGCTGCGCGCCGGCGAGTGCCCGGTCCGCACCCACCACCGCGCCCGCGGCGCCGACTGCGGAAGCAGCCGCCATGAGCTGGCGACGGGACAGGCCACGGTTGTCTGAGGTCATGGTCGTGATTCTCTGCCGGGGCACCCGCTGCTGTCCTGAAGCCGGCAAAACTGTCCGACCCCGCAGGTAGCCTGGCGACACCGATGGCTGACCGATTGATCGTTCGTGGCGCACGCGAGCACAACCTGCGTGACGTCAGTCTTGATCTTCCGCGCGACGCGCTGATCGTTTTCACCGGCTTGTCCGGGTCCGGCAAGTCGAGCCTTGCCTTCGACACGATCTTCGCCGAAGGCCAGCGCCGTTATGTCGAGTCGCTGTCGGCCTACGCGCGACAGTTCCTCGGCCAGATGGACAAGCCCGACGTCGACTTCATCGAGGGTCTGTCGCCCGCGGTCTCCATCGACCAGAAGTCGACGTCGCGCAACCCGCGTTCCACGGTCGGCACGGTCACCGAGGTCTGGGACTACCTGCGCCTCCTCTGGGCGCGCATCGGCACCCCGCACTGCCCGGTCTGCGGGTCGCCGATCAGCCGGCAGACCCCGCAACAGATCGTCGACCGGGTCATGGAGCTCGACGAGGGCAGCCGGTTCCAGGTCCTGGCGCCGGTGGTTCGGGGCCGCAAGGGGGAGTACGCCGAGCTCTTCCGCGAGCTGCAGACCAAGGGGTTCAGCCGGGCCCGGGTTGACGGCCAGACCGTGACGCTGAGCGAGCCGCCGACGCTGAAGAAGTACGAGAAGCACGACATCGAGGTCATCGTCGATCGGTTGTCCGTCAAGGAGTCTGCGAAACGCCGGCTCACCGACTCGGTCGAGACCGCGCTCGGGCTGTCCGGCGGCCTCGTCGTCCTCGACTTCGTCGACCTCGACGACCAGGATCCGCATCGCGAGCGTCGTTACAGCGAGCGTCTTGCCTGCCCCAACGACCACCCGCTCGCCATCGAGGAGCTCGAGCCCCGGTCGTTCTCGTTCAACTCGCCCTACGGCGCCTGCCCGGTGTGCACCGGTCTCGGCACCAAGCTCGAGGCCGATCCCGAGCTGATCGTCCCCGACCCGACGAAGACCCTCGCCCAGGGCGCGGTCGCCCCGTGGTCCGGCGCGCACGGACGGGACTATTTCGGCCGGGTGCTCCAGGGTCTCGGCGACGAGCTCAAGTTCAACCTGCACACACCGTGGGAGCGGCTGTCAGCCAAGGCGCAGAAGGCGATCCTCAACGGCCATCCGACGCAGGTGCACGTGCGCTACAAGAACCGGTACGGCCGGGAGCGGTCCTACTGGACCGACTTCGAAGGCGCGATCACCTATG
>JAICMI010000091.1 GCA_025929315.1 Frankiaceae bacterium | reverse complement strand
GTTGACCTGCTTGGCCTGCAACGCCTGCACGGCCTTGGCCATCGCGAGGTAGGTCTTGCCGGTGCCGGCCGGCCCGATGCCGAAGACGATCGTGTGCGCGTCGATCGCGTCGACGTAGCGCTTCTGGTTGAGCGTCTTGGGCCGGATGGTGCGTCCGCGCGACGACAGGACGTTGAGGGACAGGACGTCGGCCGGCCGCTCGTCGGTCTGCGCGCGCAGCATCGCGAGCGATCGCTGCACCGCGTCTGCGGTGAGGACGTCCCCCCGGTCGAGCAGCGTGATGAGCTCCTCGAACAGCCGGGCCGCAAGGTCGACCTCGGACTGCTCGCCGGTGATGGTGATCTCGTTGCCGCGGACATGGATGTCGCTGGTGAACGCGCGCTCGACGAGGCGCAGCAGCTCATCACTGGAACCGAGCAACGCGACCATGTTGTGGGCGCCGGGCACGACGATGCGCGTGGTGGCCGGCGTGGTGCTCTGCTTGGTCGCCATCTGTCGTCAATTCTACGTGCCGGCGAGGATCTCGGCGCGATTTAGCCAGGTCCAACGCAGGAGCACGAGTGCGACGCCGCCCGTCAGAAGGTTGATCACCAGCTCGATGGCGCCGCCACCCGACGACCACCAGATGCCGTGCTCGAGGTCATAGAGCACGTCCATGCCGAACAGATAGATGGCTGCGCCGCCGGCCATGAGCAGCCAGAGCAGCGCCGTTGCCGACCGAGCCCGCAACGCGAGCAACGCGCCGAGGCAGCAGACGGCCAGCCACCCGTCGGCCAGCGGGAACGCGTTCTCGAACTCGTAGTAGGCCGGCCTGGTGTTGCTGGCGACGAGCGAGCGGTCGGCGTACCAGGCGACCCAGTAGGCGACGTCCAGGACGATGACCACCACCAGGATCGCGATGACCCGGCGGCGGGTCACCCTGGCGGCCAGCCCATCGACCGCCCGCCGAGCACGTGGACGTGAGCGTGGAAGACGGTCTGGTGACCGTCCCGGCCGGTGTTGGCGACCAGCCGGTAACCGGTCTCGGCGATGCCCTCCTTGGCGGCAACCTCTGCCGCAAGGCCCAAGACGTCCCCGAGGGTGGCGGACGCCTTCGCCGCGATCTCGGCCACGTTCTCGAGGTGCTCACGCGGGATCACCAGCGCATGCGTCGGCGCCACGGGGTTGACGTCGCGGAACGCGACGGCGCCGTCGTTCTCGGCGACGATGTCCGCGGGGATCTCGCCCGCCACGATCCGGCAGAACAGGCAGTCGGCCATGCGGGGAGCCTAAGCCGCGCGTGGCGGTAAACCGCCCAGCGGCCTTGGGCGTCGTACCTTCGTGACGCAGAGTGTCTTCAGCGACCGGGGAGGAGCGTTCGTGGACACCCTTGGCCAGGTGGACACGAGGCGCGACGCCGACGAGGCGCTCGTCGCGCTCTACACGGCGCACTACCGCTCGCTCGTGCGCCTCGCCGCGCTGCTGCTGCACGACACGGCGGCCGCGGAGGACGTCGTACAGGACGCCTTCGTCGCCATGCACGCCTCATGGCGCCGGTTGCGAGACACGGACAAGGCGCTGGCCTACCTGCGTCAAGCCGTCGTCAACCGGTCCCGGTCCCGGCTGCGTCACCTCAAGGTCGTCGAGCGCAAGACGCCCACCGCGACTCCCGAGTCGGCCCAGATCCACGGCGGACACGTGCCGAGCGCTGAGTCCGGCGCGCTGCACGCGCTCGAGCGCCAACACGTCATGGCTGCGTTGCGCGGCCTCCCCCATCGCCAGCGCGAAGTGCTGGTGCTCCGCTATTACGCCGACATGTCCGAGGCGCAGATCGCGGAAGCGATGGGAATCAGCCATGGCGCGGTGAAGAGCCACGCCTCGCGGGGCATCGCCGCCCTGCGCCAAACGATGGAGTCTTCGTCATGAGCCCCGACGATCGGTACGACGACTTCGACGCACTGCTGCGCAGCGCGTTGCAGGACGAGGCCGACACCATCACTCCGGCAGGTGACGGCTTGTCCCGGATCCAACAGCGCGTACAGCAACGCGGTCTGCGACGCCGGTGGATGCGTCCGGCTCTCGCCCTCGGGTCGGTTGCCGCGCTTGCAGTCATCGGCATCGGTGCCGCCGTCGTCGTCGGCAACTCCGGCGACGACAAGGTCGTGCTGGGTGACAGCAGCCCGACTGCGGAACCGAGCGAGAGCGCGACGACGACGCCGATCGTTGCGCCCAACTTCCCTGACCAGGCGGTCTTCCCCTTCACCACCGCGACAGCCGAACAAGGATGGGAGCAGGACTTCGCCAACGGCGGCACCACGTGGGAGTCCGACCCGACACAGGTCGCGACCCACTGGGTGCAGGACTTCCTCGACCAGCCATCGGTCAACCGCGTCGTCGAGAGCAGGGACGACGGCAACGACAAGCTCGTGACGCTCGGCCGCGTGCTGCAGGCCGAAGGACATCAGCTGTTCAAGGTGACGACGGTGCGACTGACGCCCTACAAGAACTCGTGGATCGTGACTGGCGCTAGTGACCCCAACGGTTTCTTGAGCATCACCTCACCTGATCCCGGTGGCACGGTCATCACACCCGTGACCGTCAGCGGACCTGCCTTCGGCGTGGACGAGGCGGTCAAGCTCGACGTGCGGGACGCAACCTCCGCAACGAGCTACGGATCCGACAGTGTGTCGTTCGGCAACGGCTCACCGCCGTGGCACGGCGCGGTCAACTTCAACCGACCGAGCTCTCCCGTCGGCGTCCTCGTCGCCGTCGACTTCTCGCCGGCCGACGGCGGGCCGTCGCGGATCGTCGCCCAGCAGATTCGGTTCTCGCCCGCCGAGGCCAACCAGCCGCCGCCGTACTTCTATGCCGTCAAGAACGATCGCGTCACTCAGTTCGCGAGCCGCACGGGTCAGGAGATCAAGTACCTGACCGCGCAGCAGCCGGGCGGCGGGCTCGACGATCCGCAGGTCTATGGCAACGACGTCTACTACTTGCAGGGTGCCGGCACCTGCGCCAACGCGCTGATGAAGGTCTCCACGTCTGCTGACGGCAGCGACAACGGCGACATCGTCGCCTCGCCGCAGGACGGATACATCATCTCGTCCTACGCCGTTGGCGATGTCGGCGTGAGCACGTTCGAAGTTGCGTGCGACCCGGCGCGGTCACCTCAAGCTCGTCTGATCATGACACCGACGCACGGCGAGCAGAACCTGATCGAGTTCAAGTCGCTGCCACCGGAGATCGTCGGGGATCCTTCTTACGAGCAAGCCGGAACCAGCTCAACGCTCGACGCATTCGTGCGCACCGGCAACGAGGGCTACATCGCCCGCTACGTCTCGCCGGACAAGAGCGCGACGCCCGACAGTCGTGCCTGCGCCGGATTGGGTCCAGATGCTGGTTTGCCACAGGCGCTCGAGAGTGACGCCAACGGCGACCTGTGGATCGCGCTGCAGACCGGGAGCTCGATGGACGTCGTTCGCTGCGGCGCAAACGGCAAGCCGAAGCTCGCGTTCACCGTCCCCGGTCAGGACCAGCCTGCCGACGTCGACGTGACCCGTGACGGATCGGCGGTGCTGCTCACTGACGACAACGGCAAGGTCTGGCGCTGGGACGGCAGCGGCAACCCGCAGCAGCTGTCCACCACGGTCAGCCTGACCCACGTCAGCTGGTGAGAGCCTCGCCGACCGTCCCCTCGGCCGTCAGGCCCAGCGACCAGCAGCGCTGAGGACGCTGACCGCGACCACACCCGCGCTGGACGTACGCAGCACGGCGTCGCCGAGCCGGCAGACGTGCGCACCGGCGTTCGCGAAGACTTGCACCTCGTCTGCCGTGAGCCCGCCTTCCGGGCCGACCACGAGCAGCACATCACCGGACGCCGGCAGCGACAGGGATGCCAGACGTTCGGTGGCTTCCTCGTGCAGCACGACTGCAAGCGAGGCTGACTCGATTCGCCTGCAGACCTCGGCCGTCGAGACCGGACCTGACACCTGCGGAACCCACGCCCGCCGGGACTGTTTGGCTGCTTCGCGCGCCGTTGCCGACCACTTGGGCAACGTCTTGTCCGTCGGCCGGGCCACCGACCGTTCGGCAGACCACGCGACGATCTCGTCGACTCCGACTTCGGTCATGGCTTCGACCGCGTCGAGATCACGCCCACCTTTTGCCAGCGCTTGTACGACGACGAACCGCGGCGAGGGCCTCACAACCTCGCTCCGTTGCTCGACGTCGACGGCGATCCGCCCGCGAGCAACTTCCGCTACGGCGCCGTGCGCCAAACAGCCGTACCCGTCACCAAGGTCGACGCGTTCACCGACACGCAGCCGTCGTACATCCGCCGCGTGGCGCCCTTCCGCGCCGTCGACAACGATGCGATCACCGGCCAACGCCGCCGCATCAACGAAGAACAGCGGCGCCGTCATGCTGTTGAATGCGACGTTTTGTACGTCTCGGGGGGCGTGTCGAGGTTCAAAACGTCACACTCAACACGGGTCTCACTTGAAGGCGTCGCGGAGACGGGAGAACAGGCCGCCGTTGCCGGGATCGGTGTCGGTGTTGGTCACCGTGTAGTCGGGCGACTCCTCGCCGCGCAGCTTGGCCAGCTCGCGCAGCAAGCGCTCCTGCTCGTCGTCGAGATCTGCGGGCGTCTGGACCTCGAGATGCACATGCAGGTCACCGCGGCCGACCCCGCGCGACAAGTGCGGCACACCGCGTCCCCGCAAGGTCACGACGGAGCCGCCCTGCGTGCCCGGCTTGATGGAGAGCGACTCGGCGCCGTCGAGAGTGTCGAACTTGACCGCCGTCCCGAGTGCCGCTGCAGTCATGGGCAGCGACACCTGGCAGTGCAGGTCGTCGCCGTCGCGGGTGAAGACCGGATGCCGGCGTTCGCGGATCTCGACGTAGAGGTCGCCAGGGGGCCCACCGCCGGGACCGACCTCGCCTTCGCCCGACAGCCGAAGCCGCATGCCGCCCTCGACACCGGCCGGCACCTTGACCGTGATGGTGCGCCGGGCCCGGACGCGACCTTCGCCCGCGCAGTCCTGGCATGGGTGGCGAATGCGCGTGCCGACGCCGCCGCACTCCGGGCACGCGCGCGACGTCACCAGCTGGCCGAGGAACGACCGCTGGACCGACTGCACCTCGCCGCGTCCGTTGCAGGTCTGGCAGGTCTCCGGGTGGGTGCCGGCGGCTGTCCCCGCACCTTGGCATTTCATGCACAGCACCGCGGTGTCGAGGGTCAACTCGCGCGAGACCCCGAACGCCGTGTCGGCGAGATCCAGGTCGAGCTGCACCAACGCGTCAGCGCCCGGGCGGATGCGTGAGCGCGGACCGCGGCCGCCGCCCATCGTCGCGCCGCCGAAGAACGCGTCCATGATGTCGGCGAAGCCGCCGAACCCGCCGGCTGCGCCCGCGCCACCCCCACCGGGTGCCAGCGGGTCGCCACCGAGGTCGACGATCTCGCGCTTCTGCGGATCGGACAGGACTTCGTAGGCCGCCGTCACCTCTTTGAACCGCTCCTGCGCGTCGGCGGAGGGATTGAGGTCGGGGTGCAGCTCACGTGCGAGCTTGCGATAGGCCTTCTTGATCTCGTCGGCGGATGCGTTGCGCTGGACGCCGAGGATGGCGTAGTAGTCGCGGGGCGGCATGAGACCTCAGCCCTCGGCCAGGATGTGGCCCACGTAACGCGCTACGGCCCGCACCGAAGCCATCGCTCCCGGATAGTCCATGCGCGTCGGGCCGAGCACGCCGAGTCCCGCGAGCGGGAAGTCTGCCGCGCCGTAGCCCGTCGACACCACCGACGCGGTCCACAAGCCCTCGTGCGGGTTCTCCTCGCCGATGCTCACTCGCACGGTCTGGGCATCGGTGACCTCGCCAAACAGTCGCAGCAGGATGACCTGTTCCTCGAGCGCCTCGAGAACGGGCCGGATGGTGCCCGGGAAGTCCAGGGCGGCGGTGCGAGCCAGGTTGGCGCGCCCCGCCAGCACCACACGCTCCTCCGGATGCTCGACCAACGTCTCGAGCACGGTCGACAACACAGCAACAGCGTTGGGCCGCTCCGCGTGGTCGATCGCGTCAGCCACGTCGGCGAGCAGACCGGGCGCATCGGAGAGCTGGCTGCCGGCGATGCGCTCGTTGAACAGGTTCCTGAGATCGGCGACCGCGTCGGCCGTCATGGGGCCAGGCAGATCGAGCATCCGCTGCTCGACCCGGCCGGTGTCCGTGATGAGTACGACGAGAACGCGCGTGTCGGAGATGTGCACGAACTCCAGATGCCGAACGGACGACCGCGACAGGCTCGGGTACTGCACGACCGCGACCTGGTGAGTGAGCTGCGCGAGCAGTCGCACGGTGCGATGGACGACGTCGTCAAGATCGGCCGCACCCATGAGGAACGACTCGATGGCCCGACGCTCGGGGCTCGACAGCGGCTTGACCGACGACAACCGGTCCACGAACAAGCGGTAGCCCTTGTCGGTGGGCACCCGACCGGCGCTCGTGTGCGGCTGGGTGATGTAACCCTCTTCCTCGAGCGCCGCCATGTCGTTGCGGACAGTGGCCGGCGAGACGCCGAGGTTGTGGCGCTCGACGAGGGACTTCGACCCCACGGGCTCGTTGGTCGAGACGTAGTCCTCGACGATCGCCCGCAGCACGTCGAGCCGCCGCTCGTCCGCCACTGAGCCTCCTCGTCGCTGCGCGCCGGCGCCGCTTGGCACTCCAGGGTCCTGAGTGCCAATGATACGGCCCGGTCGGCGGCCGGACAGGACAAGGAGACGCGAACCGGGCGGCGAAGTACGCCGCCATGTCCGTCCGAATGACCCACCGTCCCTTGTTGCTCGGCCTGCCGATCGCGCTCGTCGCGGGCACCCTGGCCGGCGTCGCGGCTGCGTCGCCGCACGCTCACAGCGGAGTTGTGAGCATCGCCACGTTGTCCGACCGGGCCGACCTGGTGTCCGGGGGCGACGCCCTGGTGCGGATCTCCGCTCCGGGGGCTGACCCGGAGTCGGTGCGCGTACGGCTCAACGGACACGACGTCACCAGCGACTTCCGGCAACACAGCGATGGTGCCGGGTTGGGACTGGTCAGCGGGTTGCGTCTCGGCCCCAACACGATCACGGCGACGGCGGGCGGACGCGGCGCGCGACTCACCGTGACAAACCATCCGCTCGGTGGTCCGGTGCTCGCCGGACCGCAGATCAAGCCTTGGACTTGCAGCAATGACAGCAAGAGCCCCAAGTGCTACCAGCGGGCGTCGTACACCTTCACTTACGTCGGCACCGACGGCGGCACGCACGCCTACGACCCCAGCAACCCGCCGCAGTCGTTCCTCGTCGCGAGCACAACGACGACCGACGGTGTCACGGTGCCGTTCATCTACCGCACCGAGACCGGCTACATCGACCGCGACCAGTACTCGATCACCGCGCTCTTCGACCCGGCCAAGAAGTGGACTGCCTGGGCGCCGCAGAAGCAGTTCAACCACCGCATGGTCATCACCCACGGCGCGAGCTGTGACGAGCAGTACCAGAGCGACAGCGCTCCCGACACCACCGATCAGGGCATCGTCGGGGGTGGCTTCATCGTCATCTCCAACGCGCTCGACAACGCCGGCCACAACTGCAACCTCGCCGTACAGGCCGAGTCGTTGATCATGACCAAGGAGTACGCGATCGACCACTACGGCACGGTGAAGTGGACGATCGGCAGCGGTTGCTCCGGCGGCTCGCTCGTGCAGCAGCAGGTGGCCAACGCCTACCCCGGCGTCTACCAGGGCCTCACCCCGCAATGCTCGTTCACCGACGCGTGGTCCTCGTCGATGGAGTACGTCGACTACCTGATGCTGCTGCGTTACTGGGAGGACCCGTCGCGTTGGGACGCCGGTGACGCGTGGACACCGGTGCAGATGAGCGCCGTGCTCGACCACCCCAACGTCGGCAACCCGGTCACCTTCACCAACGTGATCCCCAACGGCGGCGACCCGACGCACAGCTGTGCCGGTCTGCCGGCCAACAAGCAGTACGACGCCAAGACCAACCCGCACGGCGTGCGTTGCACGTTGCAGGACTACACGATCAACGTCCTCGGCCCGCGTAAGAAGGACGGCTTCGCCAACCGGCCGTTCGACAACGTCGGCATCGAGTACGGGCTCAAAGGGCTGCTGCAGGGACTCATCTCGCCGGCCCAGTTCGTCGACCTCAACACCAACATCGGCGGGCTCGACATCGACGGCAACGACCAGGTGCAACGCAGCAAGGCCGACCTTGTCGGTCTCGCCCGCGCCTATCGCAGCGGCCTGGTCGACACGGCCAGCAACCTCGACAAGGTCGCCATCATCGACCTCCGCGGCCCGGACCCTGGCGCGTTCCACGACGTCTACCGCACCTACGCGATGCGCGCGCGGCTGCTGCGCAACTTCGGTACAGCCGCCAACCAGGTCCTGTGGCGTGGCCAGGTGCCGCTGCTGGGTGATGCCAACTATGTCGACCAGTCGGTGTTCGCGATGGATCGCTGGCTCGCGCGAGTAAATGCCGACCACAGCAACGCCCCGCTCTCGCAGAAGATCATCCAGGACAAGCCGGCCGACCTCACCGACCGTTGCACCAACGGCACCGGCACCGCCGTGCCGAGCGAAGTGTGCGACGAGACGGTCGAGGCTTACGGCACGCCGCGCTTCGCGGCCGGCGAGCCGATCACCGACGACATCTTGAAGTGCCGGCTGCAGCCGCTGCGTCGTACCGACTTCCCGGTGACCTTCACCGACGACCAGTGGTCGCGGCTGGCGAAGGCCTTCCCGACCGGCGTCTGCAACTACGGCAAGCCCGGCGTCGACCAGCAGAAGACAGTGACGTGGCTGACCTACCAGAACGCCAACGGCAAGGTCATATACGGCGGAAAGCCGCTGGGCCCGGCGCCACGGTCACAGTCGTTCGGCTGAGTCCGTCATCGCCGTCTGTTCCGTGGTGCAGCCATTCACTGGCCTCCCCAAGGACAGGCACGGCGACGACGGCGCCGATTGCGAGGACGCCCGCGAGCGACAGCGCGCGAGCCCGACCACCCACCAGCCGCTTTCGACGCGCGCCAATGGCAAGCTGCCACGCCGGCACGAGCCGCGCGAGCGTGTGCGGCACAGTCACAACAAGCCAGACGATGAACGCCGCTTGATGGAGCGTCACGGCGTCCACGCGGAAGCCGAGCAGCGTGATGAGTGACGAATGAGCCGAGCGGCCCAATGCGATCAGCGCTAGGCCGGTGCCGAGCACAGCGAGCCCACCGAAGACGACGAGCGGCCCGAGCGCGCGCAGCAACATTGGCGGCGGCCCTGCCTCTCGGTAGTGCGCATCGCCGAGGTAGTAGCGGGCGATTCTCCAACCCGTGGTCGCGGTCTTGGCCAGCACGAGTGAGACAAGAACGACCCCGACGATGATGTGCACGGTCATGAGCTGACCCAGTTGCAAGAGCGTCGCGGACTCAACGAGAAACGCGAGCAGCAAGAGCAGTCCCAGCCATGCGGTCAACCGAGCATTTCCAGCGGGTCCGCCCGTGCGTCCCGACACCGGGTCGTTCCGGTGCTCCTTGCCGAGTGCCGAACCGATGACCTCAGCTACGACTGCCGGCAGCTTGTCCTCTTGTGCGCTCACGAAGCCGGTCTACCGCTCCAACCTGGGAAGTTGCTGGGGGTCGCTGTCAGGCATGAGTGCCCTGGAAATGGCCAGGTCCGGGCGACGTTGATGTGGACCCAGCCGTTGCACCGGGTAGGCCGACATGTATGAGCGAATCGAGCAGTAAGCACAACCTTGCGAACGCGCAAGTAACCGGCGGCGGAGGCAAGGAACCCGACCCGGATCTGCAAGCGGGCGACCGTCCGGAACCTGCCGCCACCGGCTCTGGCGTCGATCTCAAGAGCAGCGAGTTGCCGGACCCGGAGTGACGCGGAGTTCTGAGCCGTATCTCCGGGCCCCGGTCACTCGTTGAGGGGTCAGCACGCACCCAGACGAGGTGATCCGCATGACCTGTCACCATGAGCCGGCTTGTCCTGCCGCTGACAGCAAGGACGCACGCGCGGCGCGCGTCTCCTCCGACCACTGGGAGCAGGGCTGGGCGCTGCTGTGCAACGGGCTTCTCGTCTTCGA
This sequence comes from Frankiaceae bacterium, assembly GCA_025929315.1. Classification (GTDB taxonomy): domain Bacteria; phylum Actinomycetota; class Actinomycetes; order JAFAQI01; family JAFAQI01; genus DATBDO01. The sequence goes on along the minus strand of JAICMI010000091.1, from coordinate 1,276 downwards.
CGACGAGGGGACCCTGACGCCGCACCTGACCGCGGCCTGACCCAGCCGAGCAACTAGCCGAGCACGTCGCGCACTACCGCGTCCGCCAGCAGGCGGCCGCGCAACGTCAGCACCAGCCGGCCCTCGTCGTACGACGCCTCGTCCAGCAACCCTTCCGCCAGCGCACTGGTCACCGCTGCGGCGTTCAGGCCGTCATCGATCGGCAGCCCCTCCCGCAAGCGCAGCCGCAGCATGACGTCTTCTACCCGTCGCGCGGCTGGGTCGAGCTGCTCGTGGTCTTGAGCGGGTGAGACGCCTTCGCTGAGTCTTTGCGCGTAGGCCGCGGGGTGCTTGACATTCCACCAACGGACGCCGTCGACATGGCTGTGCGCGCCCGGCCCGACGCCCCACCAGTCGCCGCCCGTCCAGTACAGCTCATTGTGTCGACACCAGGCATCGGCGGAGCGCGCCCAGTTGGACACCTCGTACCACTCGAACCCTGCCTGGCTCATCGCCGCGTCGGCGATCTCATAGCGGTCGGCCAGGACGTCGTCGTCGGGCATCGGCAGCTCACCGCGCGCGATGCGGGCGGCAAGCCTGGTGCCCGGTTCCACGATGAGCGAGTAGGCCGACACATGGTCGACAGTCGTTTCGACGGCCGCATCGAGAGATGCCTTCCAGTCATCGTCGGACTCCCCCGGCGTGCCATAGATCAGGTCGACGCTGATGTGCTCGAAACCGGCTCCCCGTGCGTCGCGCACCACGACCGGAACGCGGCCGGGGGTGTGCGTGCGGTCCAACACAGCCAGCACATGCTCACGGGCGGACTGCATCCCGAACGAGACTCGGGTGAACCCCCCGGCACGCAACACTTCCAGTGCTTCGCGATCCACCGACTCCGGGTTGGCCTCGGTCGTGACTTCCGCATCCTCGGCGAGGCCGAACACCTCGTCGATCGTTGTGAGGATGCGCACCAAATGTTGCGGCGCAAGCATCGTCGGCGTTCCGCCGCCGAAGAACACGGTGTCCACCCTGCGGTCATCGCTGCTCAACTGCTGGCGCGCCCTCGCGATCTCCGCGACAGCGCTGTCGACGTACGACGCGGGCGTCGCCCCCGGGCCCAGCTCGGTCGCCGTGTAGGTGTTGAAGTCGCAGTAGCCGCAGCGCGTGGCACAGAACGGCACGTGGACATAGAAGCCGAGCGGAGCCGCGCTGTCTTTCACGTCTCTTTCGGCGTCGTCGACAGGGCGGCGATGAAGGCCTCTTGTGGGACCTCCACCCGGCCGACCATCTTCAT
>JAICMI010000038.1 GCA_025929315.1 Frankiaceae bacterium | reverse complement strand
TGGGCCTATACCGCCGGCTCCCTGGTTGTGCTCGTCTGGACGCTCCTCGTCAACGTTCTACGTCCTGATGTCTACGACTCGCCTTCGATGGCGCTCTACGTGGTCATGGGCAGCCTGCTAGCCGTGTCTGCCGTCGTACTTGTCAGTGAGAACCAGACAGTCGTGCTCCGTCCGCTGCATGCACTCCTCACCCGGCCGACCGAAGGCGCCTTGTCCGCGCGACTCGCCATGGCCTACCCGGTGGCGAAGAGGTTCCGGACCGGCGCGACGCTCATCATGTACACGTTGGTTTTCCTCGTCCTCGTCCTGATCAGTGAGATCGGCGGGGTCTTGGCGCACAGCGTCGACTCACAGGTGTCAAGCTCATCAGCCGGGTACGACGTCCGTCTCGACTTCAAGCCGACCGGCGGCGTGCTCTCCTCGTTGTCCAGCGGCGCTATGAGGAGTCAGGTCACCGCCGTGGCGCCGATGACGTCCGCCCGGGCTCAGGCCGTCGATCCGGGCGGTCGGACCGCCCAGCCGATCGACGCGTTGGCGGTGGGTGTTCCGGCCGGTTCCCTGACGACCATGCAGTTCGACAAGCGACTCGCGGGAATGTCGACCGACGCGCAGGTGTGGCAGGCCCTGGCCGGTAGCCCTCGCTACGTCGTCTTGGACGCATTCTTCGGCGCGACCGGCGGCCCACCAGGCCAGTGGCATGCGCCGGGCGACAAGTTCGTGCTGATCGACCCGCTGTCCGGACGGCGGGAGACGAAAACCATCGCCGGCGTCCTGCGCAACTCGATGATCTTCTACTCACCGCTTACGCCGGCGGCCTTTCCGGTGGTCATGAGCGACGCCGCGGTGCGCGAGTTCTTCCGCGACCGGGCGAGCGTGGACAGCGCCTTTGTCCGCGCGGCCCCGGGCGTCGCGCCTGCCCAGCTGGCAACACAACTGCAGGGCGGCTTTCTCGCCGCCAGCCTGGTGGCGACACCCGTGGCCGCGACCATCCGTCGGATGTTCGACGGCAACGTCGCGTTCTTCCACATGATGGAGGGCTTCCTTGCGCTCGGCCTTCTGATGGGCATCTGCGGGCTCGGCGTTGTCATGGTTCGTGCGGTGCGCGAACGGCGCCGCACCATCGGGGTGCTCAGGGCGCTCGGCTTCAAGGCGCGTGCGGTGCAGCGCTCGTTCCTCGTCGAGAGCGGGTTCGTCGCCTTCGAGGGCGTCGTTCTCGGCGGCGTGCTCGGCGTGCTGACCACATGGCTCATGTATCAGAAGAGCGCGATGTTCGCAGACCTCCAGACCGGCTTCCCGGTGATGTGGGGGACCGTCAGTGTGCTCGGCCTCATCACGATCGCGATGTCGCTCCTCGCGACCGCCGCGCCGGCTCGCCGGGCAGCGCACATCGTGCCGGCGGTTGCCACCAGGGTCTCCGAGTAGTCCGCCGGTCAGGCCAGGTCGCGCCGGGTCAACGTCAGGCGGGCCACAGCGAAGAGTACGAGGCCGGCGCCGACGAGGACAGCGGCGTTCGCCCATTGCATGTGCTCCGCGGCGTCGACCGGGGAGTAGTAGCCGAACGGGTTGATCCAGCGGACCCATGACAAGGGTGACCACAGCAGGCCGACGAGGTTGACGACGTAGGAGCCGGCGGTGACGCCCATGGTGGGCGCGAACGCGGCGGCGCGCGTCCGCGCGTGGGCCGACGCCGCAAACGCGACGCCGGCGACGAAGAAGGCAAGCGTACAGAACTGGGCAGCCGCCCGGACCGGCACCGCCAGCGAGACCTGGGACAGGTCGCCGGACAGCTGAGCGCCGATCAAAGCGCCCGCCAGCGCTCCCAGGACGACGGCGATCTGCGCAATCGCCCACTCGACTACGCGTGCGCCCAGAATCTGGGTCGCCCGGACCGGCGCTGTGAAGATCAGCTCCGACCTGCCCGTTTCGACCTCGGCCGCAATCGCTGCGACGCCGCTCGTGATGGCGACGCTCAGTGCGAGAACGAGGAACAGCGGATGACCAAAGCCGAAGGCGAGAAAGTGTGGCGGGCTGAAAACGTCTCCGGACGACGTGCCGGAGAATGCCGAGAACAGCCGCGGGGTCTTGCCGGCGCCGAAGGTGCTGGCAAACCCCGCAGCGCCGCCGTATGCGCTGTAGGTCCCTGACAGTGCGATGAGCAGGATGAAGCAGCCGGCGGCCAAGGCAGCGAGACTTCGCCATCGGTTGCGGAGGTCGGCGATGACCAGGGCCCTCATGGCGTCGACGACCCGGTGTAAAGACTGAGTACGACGTCCTCGAGCGAGGCGGGGACCACGGTCAGGTCGACCACGTCGGGGTCCGCCAGCAGCCCGCGCAAGAGGTCCGGCCGTTCCGCGGCGACATGGGTGACCCAGGTTGTGCCGTCGGCTCGGGTGACGGTCACGACGCGCGGCGCGTTCTCCCGCAGCTGGGCGACAGTCGCCGACTTGAGCAACGCGCCTTCACGCACGAGCAGCACGAACTCGCACACCGCCTCCACTTCTGCGAGGACGTGCGAGGAGAGCAGGACGGTGTGACCGGCCATCGCGAGGTCGCGCATCAGCTCACAGAAGGAATGGTGAGCAATGGGATCCAAACGGTTGGCCGGCTCGTCGAGAACGATGAGGGTCGGGCGGTGCTGGACTGCGGCGACGATGGACAGCTTCTGCCGCATGCCGGAGCTGTAGCCGCCCACTCGACGGCTGAGATCGGTGTCGGTGAGCGCGAGGGCGCCAGCAGCCCGCCGGCGCACGTCGTCGTCGGCACCGCCGCGCAGCCCTGCCAGCAGCTCGAGGTTGTCGCTGCCGGTGAGGTGGGGCAGGAACGCCGGGTCGGCCGGCATGTAGCCGAGCGTTGTTCTGGCGCGGGGGTCGCGCGCGGCCACTCCGAACAGGCTGACCTCTCCGGCGGTGGGCCGCAGCAGACCGCCGACCATACGCAGCGTGGTCGACTTTCCTGCACCGTTCGGACCGAGAAAGCCGGTGATGGTGCCCGGTTCGAGAGCGAAGCTCAGCTCCCTGACGGCAGCGATGTCACCGAAGCATTTGGTGACGTTTCGGACCTCGAGCGGCGGCGCAGGCACAAGAGCAGCCTGTCACCGATGCCGGCCGGATCCGGGACTTTCGGCACTGTCGCCCCCGCGTGCCAAGGCAGCAGTCTGATGCCGTGGCCATGAGCATCGACAGCGAAGCGGTAGTCCCGTGTGGGGCTGACCGGGCCTGCAGCCGACTCGAGACCGAGCTCGGGGTGGTGCTGACCGACCGGCGCAGGCAAGGCCGCACGACGATCGCGCAGATGCACCGGGCGCCCGGCCGGCGCCTGGATCACATCTATCCCACCTTCGACGCCGCGCTGGCGGTCACCGCCATCGATGACACCACTTGCCTGCTGACGGTCACCGGTAGCTACGAGCCACCCTTCGGTCGCCTGGGTGCGGTGCTGGATCGAACCGTGATGCACGGACTTGGCGCGACTACGGCCGCCGGCTTTGCCCGTCGGCTTGGCCACGCCCTCGCGTACGGCGCCAAGGAGGGATCGCCATGACCCCCACCACCTACGGCACCCCACTGTCGACCAAAGACGCGCGCTGGGCGGTCGAACAGGCCTGCCTTGCCCCCTCCGTGCACAACACGCAGCCCTGGCACTTCCGGTGGAACGGGACTTCGTACGAGCTCCATGCCGACACCGCGCGCGGGCTGACCGCGAGTGATCCGGACGGGCGCGAGCTCGTCATCAGCTGCGGCGCGGCGCTCTACAACTTGCGTCTCGCGCTGCGCAAGGTCGGGTACGACGCCGACGTCCAGGTCCTGCCCGATCCGAGCAATCCGCGCCTTCTTGCTCGTGTGGCGGCCGCAGAAGGTGCGCCGGCAGATCCCGCCGAACGCCGTGCGTTCGCAGCGATGATCAGGCGGCACACCCATCGCGGCGCGTTCGACGACCAGCCACTGGGCCCGGACGTCATGGTGGCGATGCAGCGAGCAGCGGAGCTCGAAGGCGCCGAGCTCGTCTTCGTCGCCGATCCGGGACAGCGACGCCATGTCCTCACGTTGGCGCGAGCAGCGGAGCGAGCCTTGGCCGGCGACCTGGAGGTGCAGGGGGAGATCGGTGAGTGGACGCCGCCACCCGGGAGCACCCGGCGCGACGGCGTGCCGGCGGCCGCGTACGCCGCGGAGCGAGGTGGGCACCCGGATGAGCTCGCACCGCGTGACTTCGACCAAGGGCGCGGCTTCGGCATCGGCGAGGCAGTAGAGAACTCGCCCGGCGTCATCGGTGTGCTTGTGACGGCCGGTGACCTCGAGGCGGACTGGCTGGCCGGAGGCCAGGCACTGGAGCGCGTCCTCGTCAGCGCCGCACAGCGGGGTGCTTATGCCGCACTCCATTCACAGCTGACAGAGGTCTCGCACCTGCGAGGTGAGCTGCGGCGAGAGCTGTGTGTGCAGGGCTACCCGCAAATGGTGCTGCGGTTCGGATTTTCGCCGGATGTGCAGAGCACGCCGAGACGGCCAGTCGACGAGGTTCTGGCCCTGACAACGGGGAGGTGGCAACGATGACAGTGGAGACCTGGGACGTTGACCAGGCGGTGACCCGCGGGCCGTTGGACGAGGACCTCGAAGGCTGTCGTGCTTCCGAACGCTACGGCGTGACCGGCCGCGAGGAGATCGTTGGCGAACCTCTCGGCGTGACACTTGCGCAGGAAGAGCCGGACCTTGCCCCCTTCATCGCAGTCGACGACCAATGGGTGTTCGTGGACGACGAGGACTTCGACCGAAGCTTCGATGCGCTTGTCGGGGATGGTCCTGAAGTGGCCGCGCTGCACGTGGTGCTGTCATGACGGTCCTCGCAGGTTCCGTCCGCCCGGCGGTCGCCCGTGACGTCATGAGCGCGCCCGCCGTCTCGGTCGAAGCCTCTGCCTCTATATGGACCGCGTGGTCGTTGATGATGCAAACGGGGCTTCGGCATCTGGTCGTCGCCGTGGGCGACGGCTGTGTCGGCGTCGTTGACGATCGAGCCATCTTTGCGGAGTGGCCGATGGGACCGCTGGCGATGCGTCGTTCTCGGGTCCGGGAGCTTCTCACACCTTGTACGACGTGCGTGCTGCCGTCGACGGATCTTCGCACTGTTGCGCGGACGATGGCAGCCGGCAACTTCGACGCTGTGCCGGTCGTGGACGACGGGGGCCGTCTGGTCGGCATCGTCACCGCGGGCGATGTGGTGCGCGCTGTCGCAGCGTCAGGTATCGAGTTGGAGGAATCGTGATGCCTCGAGTAGTTGTGGGAATCGATGGATCCTCGGCCTCACGCGTTGCACTTCGATGGGCCGAGGACTACGCCACGCTGGCTGATGTGTCGATCACGCTCGTGACCGCCTGGCACTGGCCGATGTCCTACGGCGTTCCGGTGGCGTACGAAGGTTTCGACCCGGAAGAGGATGCACGCAAGGTGGTCGAGGCCGCCGCCGCAGACCTGAGCATCTCGCCGGACCGCGTCAGCACCGTCGTTGCGCAAGGCCAACCCGGTGATGTGCTCGTGAGCGCCGGCGGGGAACATGCCCTGTTGGTCGTCGGTTCGCGCGGACATGGGGTTCTCGCCGGAGCGTTGCTCGGCTCGACGAGCTCCTACTGCGTCCACCATGCGACGTGTCCGGTCGTCGTCGTTCGCTGAGGCAGCTAGAACAAGGAGCGCGCTCGCTCGCGCAGCGCATCTCGCGCCTGCGGTGCGGTCGCGTGCTCGATCAGCTCGGACGCCTGCTCTCGCTGCGGTCGGCCCCAGATGGTGGCCACTCCGTGCTCAGTGACGACGTAGGAGTGCTGGAACGACGTAGCCGGGCTCTGCAGATGCTCGACGATCGTCGATGACTGGGTCTTGGCGTGCCAGGACTGCAACGCAATGATCGCGTGGCCGGCGGGGGAGTGCAGCGCGCCGACGATGAAGTCGGTCTGACCGCCGAAGCCGGAGTAGACGCGGCCGTCGACGTATGACGCGTTTGCCTGCACGAACAGGTCGACCTGCATCGCGGCGTTGATGGAGGTCATCGCCGGCTGTCGTGAGATGACCGCGGGGTCGTTGGTCCGCTCGGTCCGACAGAAGGTGATGCGAGGGTTGTCGCCGATCCACTCGTAGAACTCAGCACCGCCGAAGGCGAATGACGTCGTGAGCTGGTCTGCCCCGAGCGCCCCGGTTCGATCCAGAGCGAGCACGCCGTCGCTGATCATCTCGCTCCAGACCCGCAGGCCGCGGTGGCCGGCAAGGGCGCTGAGCGTTGCGTCCGGGATCGCGCCGATCCCGAGCTGAAGAGTCGCACCGTCCGGCACGAGCGCAGCCACCTGCTGACCGATGACGTGCTGCTCGTCGCTGATCGGTGCCGGGTGCAGCTCACCGAGAGGCTCGTCGACATCAACCGCAAGGTCGATGTCGTCGACGGAAAGCAACGAGTCCCCTGTCGTCCAGGGCATACGTGGGTTCACCTGCGCGACTACCAGTCCGCCCGCGTCGCGGGCGGCTTCGACAGCGGCCGGCAGGATGTTGACCTCGACACCGAGCGACACGACACCGTCTCGTGGCGGCGCGACGTGCAGCAGCACCACATCGGGCACGAGTCGTTGCTTGATCAGAGCAGGGACCAGGCTGAGCCGGCAGGGGTAGTAGGCAAGACGTCCGCTCCTGCGCATGCCGGCGCCGACGAACGGCGTCTCGAGGGTGATGCCGTCGCGGTCCGGGACGCCGGCGGGGGCGTTGAGCATGAAGAGCGCGAACCGGGCGAGGGACCGGTCCGCGACGTCCAGCAGCCGGTGTGGCGCCGCGTGGTTGCCGCTCGCCACGATGCGCGGCGTGTCGGGTGGCAGCGCCGCCAGCAAGCCGCCGAGCTCATCAGCGTTAACCGAACGCACCGGCTCACCTCCTCGACAGCCATCGTGTCGCAGGCCCGGCGCCGGCTCTCGGGAGGATCTCGAGCCCGACGTGGCGAACCCCTGTGGCAACGAGGATCCCAGGCAGGGACAATTCGGACAGAGCGCTCCCGGCTGCGCTCCGGACCGTACCGGCACGGCGGGAGACGACATGACTGTTATGGAACCGACCAGGCGGCGTTTCATCGCCTACCTCGTCGCGGCGCCCACGGTGGTTGCGGCCGCCCGCTGGGCCGACGCGTCCACCGGGGGCGGCACCGCTCCCAGCCCCATCCCGTCCGCGCCCGGTGCGGCGGACACCTACGACCTCAACGACTTGCTGACGGACTCGGCCAAGCCGACCGCCAACATGATCACGGTCACGATGAACAAGGACGGTACGGCGTCCTTCGCGCTGCCCCGGGTCGAGTCGGGGCAGGGCATCACCACCTCGACCGCGATGATCATTGCCGAGGAGCTCGACCTGCCCGTCGGCAAGGTGCGCGTGACGCTCGCCGACGCACGGCCCGAGCTGATGATGAACCAGTTCACCGCCGGCTCCAACACGACCATCTCGACCTACACACCGATCCGGTCGGCAGCTGCGGCGGCCAAGCAGCAGATGCTCCTGACGGCTGCCGACGAGCTCGGTGTCCCGGTCCACCGGCTCACGACGCATGACGGCGTCGTACACGCCCCGGACGGCCGCACGATGAGCTACGGCGTTCTCGCCGAAAAGGGTGCCGCGACCACGAGTCGCGAGATCGACGTCACGCTCAAGCCCGTCGCGCAGTTCAAGGTCGTCGGCCAGCCGCATCGGCGCGTCGACGCGCTCGAGGCGGTGACCGGTCGCAAGAAGTACACGCTCGACCACGACGTGCCGGGTGCGCTCCCGACCATGATCTGCCGGCCGCCGACGATCCAGGGGACGCCCAAGAAGGTGCACAACCTCGCGACGGTGAAGGGCATGCCGGGCATCACCGACGTCGCGATGATCTCCAACGGTGTCGCCGTTCGCGGCCAGACGTTCGGCCAGTGCATCGAGGCGGTCCGCGCACTCAAGGTGACGTGGAACCCTGGCACGGTCGACAAGGACTCCGACCAGACCTTCCTGGCCGAGCTCAAGGCCGCCGAGCTCCCGATGGCCCCGCCGCCACCGGGCGCGAGCGTCGTCGACGAGGCGTTCACCTTCTACTGGAAGAGCAACACCGCGCTCGAACCGCAGACCGCGATCGCCGACGTGCGCAAGGACGGCGTGACCATCTGGTCGTCGCTGCAAGCGCCGATCTTCACGCAGAAGCAGGTCGCCGATCTGCTCGGCTTCTCGACCGACCAGGTCAAGGTGCACGTCACCAACTCCGGCGGCGCATTCGGTCGCCGGATGTTCAGCGATGTCGTCCTCGAGGCCTGCGAAGCGAGCAAGAAGTTCGGGAAGCCGGTCAAGCTCATGTGGCACCGCACCGACGAGTTCCGCGCCGGCCGCATGCACCCGATGTGCATCTCGCACGTGCGTGCGTCCTACAGCGGGGGCTCGGTGCTCAACTTCGAGCAGCGGCACACCAGCGTCGCCACCGACTGGTCGATGGGATTCGGTGAGCCGATCACCGCCGGTGGCGCGTCGGGTCCGGTCGCGCAGTCGCCGATTCACGGCAACTACAACTACTCGCAGACCGTCTGGAACCTCACCGTCAACGTTCCTTACAACTTCGGTCAGGTCGACCACGCGATCCAGGAGATCCGCGACTACACCGTCATGAAGAGCGGTAGCGTCCGCAACCTCTACAACGCCGACGCTGCAGTCGCACGTGAGCTCGTCGTCGACCAGCTCGCCAAGGCGATGAAGATCGATCCCTACGCCTTCCGTGACGCATTCCTCAAGGACGACGCGTCACGTTCGGTGCTCAAGGCCGCGGCCAAAGCGGCGAAGTGGGGCCGCAGCATGCGGCCCGGCACTGCGCAGGGCATCGCGTTCCACAGCGAGTACCACGGCAGGATCGCGTGCGTCGCCGAGATCGACGCGCGGCCCAGCACCATCAACCGCAAGAAGCGCCAGGCCGTGACCGGACCGCGTGTCACCCGCATCACGATCGCCGTCGACGTCGGGCTGCCCATCAACCCCAAGGGCATCCAGGCCCAGATGATGGGTGGGGCGATGGACGCGATCGGCCAGATCCTGACCGAGAGTCTGCACCTCAAGGACGGCTACTTCCTCGAAGGCAGCTGGGACGACTACTACTACACCCGGCAGTGGAACGCGCCGTTCGATGTCAACGTCATCGTGATGCCGGCGACCTCGGAGTCGCCCGGCGGCGTGGGGGAGTTCCCGATCGCTGTCACCAAGAGCGCGGTTGCGTGCGCATTGACGCGCGCTACTGACAAGCTCCCGTCCTACTTCCCGATCAACCATCTCGACCCGTTGCCGTTCGAACCCTTCCCGACCGAACCGTCCATCCCGCCGTCGCCCAACGACGGCCTGCACCGCAAGGGGGAGTGACGCTGCCATGCCGCGACACACATTCAAGCTCAACGGCAAGCGCGTCCACGTCAACGTTCCCAACGACGTCCACCTGCTGTGGGTGCTCCGCGACGTCCTCGGTGTCAACGGGCCGAAGTACGGTTGCGGTCTCGACGTCTGCAAGGCATGTACGTCGCACATCAACGGCAAGGCGTTCAACCCCTGCTGCGTCCCGGTCAGCAAGATCAGCGCAGATGACGAGATCACGACCATCGAAGGCTTGCCCGACACCGTCGGCAAGGACCTGCACCCGATGCAAGAGGCGTGGCTCGAGATGGATGTCGCCCAGTGCGGCTACTGCCAGCCCGGTCAGATCATGGCCGCAGTCGCCAAGGTGAAAGAGGCCAAGGCTGCCGGCCGCGAGATCACCGACGCCGACCTCGACGACATCCGCAACATCTGCCGGTGCGGCACCTACCACCGCATCCGCGAAGCAATCCAAGCCGGCGCCAAAGCGATGTAACCCCCCTGTGTTGAGTGCGACGTTTTGGACGCCTGAGGCCCCCTCCGGAGGTACAAAACGTCGCACTCAACATCAGGGGGTTGGCAGCCAGGAGACGTGGCCGACCAGGAGCGCGTAGCCGACGAAGGCAACCGTGTCCATCAACGTGTGGGCGATGAACAGTGGAGTCGTACGACGCCACCGCTGGTAGAGCCGACCGAAGATCAGACCCATGGCGAAGTTGCCGGCAAAACCGCCGAACCCTTGGTAGAGGTGGTAGCTGCCGCGGATGAGCGCGCTCAGTCCGAGCGCGCGGCTGTCCGACCACTCGAGCTGCCGCAGCCGCTGTAAGAGGTAGCCCGCGACGAGTACTTCCTCGAGGATGCCGTTCTGTGCCGCCGACAGCACCAGGATCGGGAATCGCCACCACACATGCGGCAGGTTGTCCCCGACGACAGTGAGGTTGGCGCCGGACGCGTGCGCGAGCAGATAGAAGCCGAGCCCGGCACCACCGACGACGGCCGCCAGGGCCGAGCCGCGCAGCGCGTCGTACCAGGGTCGGCGCGCGTCCAAGCCGATCGTGTGCCGGTCCTCACCCGAACGGACCAGGAAGTGCAACGCCAACAACACCGGTACGACGCCAACGGCAAGACCGAACAGCTGGAAGGAGAGGTCGATCCACGGGTGGCCCGGCGCATGGGAGACGTTGAGCGCGGTCGCCTGCTGTGAGAGCGGCACGCCGCTGTTGAGGTCGGAGATGAGGTCGAGCAGTGCCCGCAGGCCGGAGGCACCCAGGCTCAGCGCGAAGACCAGCCAGACCTCCGCGACCAATACGCGACGCGGCACCGGCTGCATGGCACTAGAATGCCTGGTATGACGTGCCGGCTGCTCCTTCCCGGGCCGCGCTGACCAGGTAGCACCTCAGCGCGGCGAGCCCTCCTGCGAGGGCTTTTTCTATGTGCGGGCCCATAAATGAAAGGCTGAGTTCCGTGAGCGAGCCGGCTGGATTTGATCCGTTCGGGGTCGTCGACAAGTGGCTGCCGGTCTGGGACCGGTTGCGCGTGTTCGAGCCTCGCGACGACGACAGCCGCGAGCGGCGCTACATCGTCGACATGTTTCCTTACCCGTCCGGCGACCTGCACATGGGCCACGCCGAGGCCTACAGCATCGGCGACGCCGTGGCGCGGTTTGCGGCGATGCGCGGCTACGACGTGCTGCACCCGGTCGGATGGGACTCATTCGGGCTGCCGGCGGAGAACGCCGCGCTCAAGCGCGACATGGATCCGCGCGAATGGACCTACGAGAACATCGAGACCCAGGCCGAAGGCTTCAAGCGGCTGGGCATGTCCTTCGACTGGCGCACCCGGCTGCACACGTCCGACCCTGACTACTACCGCTGGACGCAGTGGCTGTTCCTGCGCATGTTCGAGCGCGGACTGGCTTACCGCAAGGCGGCGCCGGTCAACTGGTGTCCGACCGACCAGACCGTCCTGGCCAACGAGCAGGTCATCCAGGGCAAGTGCGAGCGCTGCGGCAGCGAGGTCACGAAGAAGAACCTGACGCAGTGGTTCTTCCGCATCACCGCATATGCCGAACGGCTCCTGGACGACATGGCCGAGCTGGAAGGCAAGTGGCCGGACCGAGTGCTGACCATGCAGCGCAACTGGATCGGGCGCTCGACAGGCGCTTACGTCGACTTCCGCATCGAAGGCCACGACGTGCCGATCCGCGTGTTCACCACTCGCCCCGACACCCTGTTCGGCGCGACGTTCTTCGTCGTTGCAGCGGACTCACCCTTGGCGGCTGAGCTGGTCATCGACGAGCAGCGCGACGCGCTGACCAAGTACGTCGACCAGGTACGCAGGACGAGTGACATCGAGCGGTTGGCCGAGAACCGCCCGAAGACGGGCGTGCCGCTCGGGCGGGTCGCGATCAACCCCGTCAACGGTGAGCGGATCCCGGTCTTCGCCGCTGACTACGTGCTCGCCGACTACGGGACCGGCGCCATCATGGCCGTCCCCGCGCATGACCAGCGCGACCTGGACTTCGCGCGGGCCTTCGACCTGCCGGTACGGGTCGTCGTCGACACGGGACAGCCGGACCCCAGCCACACCGGCGAAGCGACCGCCGGAGACGGTGCGCTGGTCAACAGCGGTTCCTACGACGGGATGCGCAAGGAAGAAGCGATCGCCGCCATCGCGGCGGATCTCCAGAGCGACGGACACGGTGAAGCCGCAATCACTTACCGGCTGCGTGACTGGCTGTTGTCCCGTCAGCGTTACTGGGGTGTGCCGATCCCGATCATCCACTGCGGTGCATGCGGCGAGGTTGCCGTCCCGGACGACCAGCTGCCGGTGGAGCTGCCACTCACCGGCTACGAGCTGCGTCCGCAGGGTGGACAGTCGCCGTTGGCGAGTGCCAGCGAGTGGGTGACGACGACGTGCCCGAGGTGCGGTGGTCCGGCGACCCGCGATACCGACACCATGGACACGTTCGTCGACTCGTCCTGGTACTTCCTGCGCTATCCGTCGCCCAACGACGAGAAGCACGCTTTCGATCCCGACGTGACGAAGCGTTGGTGTCCGGTCGACGAGTACGTCGGCGGAGTGACGCACGCGATCCTGCACCTGCTCTACTCGCGGTTCTTCGTCAAGGCACTGAACGACATGGACCTGCTGGACTTCACCGAGCCGTTCAAGCGACTGACCAACCAGGGGATGGTCATCATGAACGGCTCGTCGATGTCGAAGTCGCGTGGCAACCTGGTCAAGCTGCAGGATGAGCTGGCGGCCTACGGGCCGGACGCCGTGCGCCTGACGATGTTGTTTGCCGGACCGCCCGAGGACGACATCGACTGGGCGGACGTCTCTCCGGCCGGCTCGGTGAAGTGGCTGTCGCGAGTGTGGCGGCTGGCGACCGATGTCGGCAGCGTCGGAATGGGGAGCGATCCCACAACCGGTGACGTGGCGTTGCGCACGACCGTTCACAAGCTGGTGGCAGACGCGACCGATCAGTGCGAGCACAAGCGGTTCAACGTCGCCATCGCCCGCTTGATGGAGCTGACGTCTGCCCTGCGCAAGGCGGTCGACGGCGGCCAGCTGTCGTCGCCGGCGGGCATCGCCGCGGTGCGCGAGGGTGCCGAAGCCCTGGCACGGATGCTGAGCATCTTCGCGCCGTTCGCCGCGGAGGAGGTGTGGGAGCTGCTGGGGAACGCGCCCTCGGTCGTCAATGCGGGCTGGCCGGGCGCGGATCCCGCACTTCTCGTGGAGGACACGGTCACGTGCGTCGTCCAGGTCGCCGGCAAGCTGCGCGACAAGTTCGACGTGCCGGTCGGTATCAGCGAGGACGAGCTGCGCGAGCGCGCACTGGCCAGCGACGCGGTGCAGCGAGCCTTGGGTGACCGGGCGGTCAAGACCGTGGTGATTCGCCCACCGCGCCTGGTCAACGTCGTACCTGCGTAACCCCTAGGCTCCCGGCATGAGTCGGGTCGGGGTTGTCACGGACTCGACTGCCGCGCTGCCCGCCGCATTGGTGGAGAAGTACGACGTGACCGTCGTGCCGCTGCAGGTTGTCCTCGGCAACCGTGTGGGCGCGGAGGGTGTCGACGTGACGTCGGCCGACGTCGCCGCCGCACTTGCGGCACGTGCTGCGGTGAGCACCTCACGCCCCTCGCCTCAAGCGTTTGCCGAGGCCTACCGTCGGCTCGCAGCCGACGGTGTGACCCAGATCGTGTCGGTGCACATCTCTGCAGGTCTGTCCGGCACGCTCGACGCGGCCCGGCTTGCTGCATCGGACTCGCCAGTGCCTGTGTCCGTCGTCGACTCGCGCTCGACGGCCATGGGACTCGGCTTTCCGGTGCTTGCTGCGGCGGAGGCAGCGGTCGGCGCAGCCGCAGTCAGTGATGTGGTGGCCGCCGTCGAGACGGCCGTGCAACGGACACGGGTGCTCTTCTATGTCGACTCACTCGACGCCTTGCGCCGCGGCGGGCGGATCGGACAGGTGGCCGCTCTCGTCGGCGGCGCCTTGATGGTCAAACCACTGCTGCAGGTCAATGACGGCCGCATCGCACTGCTGGAAAAGGTCCGTACGGCGTCAAAGGCCCTGGCCCGGCTCGAGGACGTGGCCGCTCATGAGGCGGCCGACGGGCCCGTCGACATCGCTATCCACCATCTTGCGGCACCGCAGCGTGCGGACGCGATGGCGGGGCGCCTGCGCGCGCGGCTTCCCGGCGTGCAGACATGCCACGTCAGCGAAGTCGGCGCCGCGGTCGGCGCACATGTCGGCGTCGGCTTGCTCGGCGTCGTCCTCCACCGTCGCTGACGTCGTCGACGCTGGTCCACAGCAACCGTCGTCCGCACCGCCGGCGTCGGCGTGGCTGCCTAGCGTCGCCACGTGCCTTCACCCGACGGAGCTGACGAGCTCGCGCGAGAGCGACTGGCTGGGCTCGGGCTGTCCAGGCCCGGGTGGGTGCCCGACCAGACGGGCATGTTTCCGCCCGCTCCCGCGTCGTCCGAGCCGTCGCCCCAGCCGTCGGCGGCTCCCGGCGCGCAGAGCCCCGCGCCGGCCGATCTCATGAGCCGGCTGCGAACGTTCGACGTCAATGCATCCGGCCGGGCATTGCTCGCGCTGGCGGCGCTGTGCGGCGGTCTGCTGCTCGTGATGGCCTGGACGCTGTTACGGCCCCACCCGGCTGCGCCGCCGCCTGCGGCTGCACCGTTGCCGGTCGCCGCGCTCCCGTCGCCGACACCGACCGGGCTGGTGGTCGACGTCGGGGGCCGCGTGCGTCGTCCCGGGCTCGTCACGCTGCCGGCCGGCTCGCGTGTGGCCGACGCCTTGCGTGCGGCGGGCGGGGCGATCCGGTCACGCGATCTGGTGACGATCAACCTGGCGGCTCGCGTGAGCGACGGGCAGCTGCTGCTCATCGGCATGCCGGGCGGTGATGCGAGCGGCGCCGCCACGGGAGACTCGGCAGGCCCGGTCAGTCTCAACAGCGCCACTGTCGACCAGCTCGACACGTTGCCCGGCATCGGCCCGGTGCTCGCTCAGCGCATCGTCGACTGGCGTACCCAGCACGGCGGGTTCAAGAGCGTGCGCGATCTCGACCAGGTGTCCGGCATCGGCGACACCATCTATGCGGAGCTCGAGCCGCTGGTCACCGTTTGAGAAGGCCGCGTCGACTCGACGCACGGCTCGCGGTGCCGGCTGCCTCGGCATGGCTGACCGCAGCGCTCCTGCAGAACCAACCCGTGCGCAACGGTGTTGTCGTCGCGCTTGCGAGCGGCATCGCGGCGGCGTGCGTGCTTGTCCGGCGTCGATGGCGTCGAGCGCTCGCAGTCGTCGCGGCAGGGCTCGGTTGCGCCGGCGGCGCGATTGCCATGTCGACGCATCTCGCTGCCCTGCACCGAGGTCCGGTCGCGGTCGCGGCCCGCTCCAGTGCCTCCGTCGAGCTGCAGCTGACCTTGGTACGCGACCCGGTCAACGTGCGCGCAAGCACTGGCCGGGCGTTGACGGTCATCGACGCAACGGCCACCGCCGTACGACGCAACGACGCCGCCTGGGTGCCCGATCATGCGCCCGTCACCGTCTTCGCGGTGGCCGGTCACTGGCTCGGTCTGTTGCCCGGCCAGCACGTCACGATGGACGCGCGGCTGCGGCCGCCTCGCCGCGGTGACCTCGTCGCGGCCGTGGCCTTTGCGTCCGACGACCCGACGCCGATCGGCCGACCACCCCGGGTGCAGCGCTGGGCTGGTCGAGTTCGCAATGCCTTGCGTGACGCCTGTGCCGGCCTGGGTGCGGACGAGCGTGGCCTCGTGCCAGGCCTTGTCCTCGGTGACGTCGCCGCGATGCCGCCCGATCTGACCACGGCGTTCCGCATGACCGGGCTCACGCATCTCAACGCCGTCTCCGGAGCGAACTGCGCCATCGTCGTCGGCGCAGTACTGGCTGCGCTGCGCTGGGCCGGCGCTCGGCGGCGTTGGCGTGCTGCGCTCGCTGCGACGGCGCTGCCGGCTTTCGTCGTCCTCGTCCGGCCGTCGCCCAGCGTGCTGCGCGCCGCGCTGATGGGCGCGCTCGTCTTGCTCGCCGAAGTGCTCGGACGGCGCTCGGCGACGGTGCCGATCCTGTCGGCGACGGTGCTCACGCTCGTGCTCGTGGACCCGTTCCTGGCCCGCAGTCCGGGCTTCGCGATGTCGGTCGCGGCGACAGCCGCGATCGTGCTCGTCGCCCCCGGCTGGACCCGGCGACTCGCTCGACACATGCCGCACCCGCTGGCCGCGGCTGTTGCGATACCTGCGGCGGCCCAGCTCGCGTGCACACCGATCCTCGTGGCCGCGTTCGGGCAGCTGACTCCGCTGGCGGTGCCGGCCAACCTGCTGGCGGCACCTGCCGTGGCCCCCGCCACCCTCGCCGGGATCGCTTGCGCGTTGCTCGCGGTCATGAGTCCGGGCGCTGCCGCGCTGCCTGCACAGGTTGCCGGTCTCGCGGCAGGCTGGCTGGCCATCGTCGCACGCACGCTGTCGGCCCTGCCCGGCGCCGGGCTGCAGGGTCCTTCGGGCTTTTCCGGGATCGCGCTGGTCGCCGGCGTCGGGGGCGCCGGTTGGTTCGTCGTACGTCGCCTGAGACGGCGTCGGCTGCGTGCGATGCTGGACGCATGCCCGCCGTAACCCTCGTCGTCGGGGACGAGGAGCTCTTGGTGGCGCGGGCGGTGCAGCGCGTCATCACCGAGGCGACAGCCGCGAGCACGGACGACGTGCCCGTCAGCGATGTCGAGGCAGGCGGGGTCTCGGTCGACGAGTTCGCCGAGCTGACCTCGCCCGCCTTGTTCGGCGATGCGCGAGTTGTTGTGCTGCGCGCTGCGCAGGATGCCAGCAAGGAGCTGGCGGCCGCGGTGGCGCAGCACGCCGCCGACGGGTCCGACGAGATCCGGCTCGTCGCCGTCCATGCCGGCGGAGCCAAGGGCAAGGCAGTCCTCGAGAGCTTGAAAGGTGCCGGTGCCAAGGTCGTCGACGCGCCCCGGGTCAAAACCACGAGGGACCGCGAGCAGTTCGTCGCCGACGAGGTCCGCGGCGCCGGCGGCAGCATCGACCGGGAGGCGGCAGCAGACCTGGTGGCGTCGATCGGCACGGATCTGCGCGAGCTCGCCACCGCATGCGCGCAGCTCGTCAGCGACGTCGGGCCGCGCGTCGGCCCGGATGACGTCGCTGCCTACTACCGCGGCCGCGCTGAGTCGACCGGATTCGCGGTGGCTGACCGGGCTGTCGAGGGCGACGTCGCCGCGGCGCTCGAGACGTTGCGCTGGGCGTTTGCGACCGGCGTCGACCCGGTGCTCATCAGTGCTGCGCTCGCGTCCAACCTGCGCACGATCGCGCTGGTCGGCGCCGCGGGTCGCGGCTCGCCCGACTCGCTCGCCGGTCCACTCGGCATGCCGCCCTGGAAGATCCGCCGCGCGCAAGGCTGGCTAAAGCGCTGGAAGCCGGACGCCCTGGCCGAGGCCGTGCAGGCCGTCGCGACAGCAGATGCAGACATCAAGGGCGAGAGTGCGGACGCAGCCTTCGCCGCCGAGAGCGCCGTCATCACCGTCGCGGGCTGCGCCGGACGATGAACTCGGATCCAACCCTGGCGGACACGAAGCCGCCGCTCTATTGGCGGGCCTTGCGGCTGCGCAATCTGCGGCCCAATGGCTGGCAGCGCGCCGTCCTCGTCGAAGGCGTCCTGGCCGTCGCGGTCGTTCTCGTCCTGGCCGACGTCGCTACTGCCTGGACGCTGCTGATCCTGCCGGTCGCCTCAGCCCTGCTGGTCAAGGGCCACGACGTCCTGGCGGGCCTCTTACTTGGACGCGGCCCGGCTCGCCATCGCTGACTTGCGGTTGGCAGCCTGGTTCTTGTGAATGACGCCCTTGCTGGCCGCCTTGTCGAGCAGACGGGAGGCGGTGCGCAGCGCGCTGGTCGTGGCCTCGGCGTCACCGGCGTCGGCAGCCGCACGGAAGCGGCGGACGGCCGTCTTGAGCTCGCTCTTGACCGCCTTGTTGCGCAGGCGACGACGCTCGTTGGTGCCGATGCGCTTGATCTGGCTCTTGATGTTGGCCACGCGGGACTACCTCTGTCTGTCTGCTCCGGAATCGACCGTCAAGGCTAGCAGCCGAGAGGGATACACCGGTCTGACGGCGAAGTTTTCCTCATGTCCCGAATGCTGGCCGTCGCGGCGGTCGTGACTGCGGTCGTCGCGGGGGTCACACCCGTCGCCGGGCATGCTGCGGGCCCCTACGACGGGTGCGACGGCGCCGGGGCCGCCGTGCGGGTCGGGGTGGTCGCCTGTCAGACCCTGCCGAGCGAGGCTCTGGGCGGGACGACCGCCTTCTCCTACTACGTACCGCCCGCCTGCCGCGACCAGCGCTGCCCGACGCTCTATCTCCTGCACGGCTTCGGCGGCGACCTGCACTCGATGCTGGGTACGGCGGCCAAGCCCACCGCGTGGGTGGCTGCCCTGTCGAGCCGGCCGAAGGTGGATCCGGCAGGCAGCAGCGAGCCGTGGACGCTGTCCGACCCGGCGACCTGGGCGGCCGCGCCGCAGCTGCCCGTCGTCCTCGTCGCGCCGGACGGCCGGACCGTGCCGGACGGGTTCGGACCCGGTGCCGGCCTCGAGGGCTTCTGGGCCGACTGGAACCCGCGTTACGCCAAGGGCGGTGACAGTCAGCGCTACGACACTCCAGCACCGCGGTTCGCATCGGAGCTGACCGACGAGCTGGTGCCTTACGTCGAGGCGCACTTCCCGGTCGGTCGGGGTCGCGACTGGCGATCACTGGCCGGCACCTCGCTCGGCGGCTACGGGTCCTATGCCATCGGCCTGCAGCGTCCGGACCTCTTCGCGAGCATCGGCGCGGTCTCCGGGATCATGAACATCCTTCTGCTGCCCGGCCTCGACGCCTCGCCGGACGGCGGCAGCGGGGGAGTGACGGCGCCGGCGCAGCTGCCGGCGACCAATGTGCCCGGAGTCGCAGGTGCGTCCGCGCCGCTCGACGTCTTGCCGGAGCAGGCGCGCGGCTTCGCTGTCACGACCTACGCGTTCGGAGACCCGAGCGTCGACCAGAGCTACTACCGCGGACACATGCCGCGGGACCTCGCGATCAACGCACACGCGTTGCGCAGCTTGGGTGGCAAGACCACGCAGTCACTCGTCGTACACGGTTTCTCCAACGACGCTGCGCCAAGGCAGCCGAGTGACTTCGCCAACCCGCCCGGCTATTTCGGTGCGCAGGCCTTCGAGGCGATCGTCCTCGACAGCAACATCGAGCAGAACAAGGCGTTCGCCGACGCAGGCGTGCAGCAGCACTACGAGATGCACCCGGGCATTCACAGCGACGCCTACTGGAATCCGTGGCTGCGTGGACAGATCGAGGCGCAGTATGCCGCGATGCGGCATCCCGACGGTGGTGGCAACCCACCTCCGCTGCCGGCGACGTTCGACTACCGCAGCACGGCATCGCGTTTCTCTGTCTGGGGTTGGCAGCTTGCCGTGCAGCGGCCGACCAGTGAGTTCACCGACCTCACTGGCGTGACCTGCAGCGGCCTGACGATTCGTGGCACCGGCAAGATCACTGTGACGCCACCACTGCACTGCCACGCTGCGCCGGTAACGGTGAACCTCGGCCCCAGCATGCCGACCGATGCGCCGGCAGGCGCCGACGAAGCAACGGTCTACGGCTCGGTCGCGCACGTGCGCCTCCATCACCGCAAGTAGGAGGCGCTAGACGAGCGCTGCGGCAACCGCCGCCCACCCCTGGGGGCATGCGCCTCGGCCGGCGCCGGTCTCCGCGTTCCAGTACTCGGCGAAACCGGACTCCATCGTGCCACGCAACGACATCGACCTGATGGCGTCCGCGACATCGACGCGATCCCAACGACGCGCCGCGACGTAGGCCATGTAGTTGAGCTGTGGCCATGCCGGACCTCGCCAGTACTCGTTCGCGTCGTAGGCGGGATGTCCGGGCGGCAGATACCTGAGCCCGTACGTCGAGGCGAACCGTCCAGGCTCCAACAAGTGGTCCAACGCGCGGTTCGCGCGATCGCGGTCTGCCGTGGCGAGCCCACCGAAGACGCCATCCAGTGTCGGAGCGGCAGCGCTGTCGCCGCCGCCGACGACTGCGATGTCCAGCCACAGTCCCACCTCGTCGTCCCAAAGGTGCTCGTCGATGGCCGCGGCGAGGTCGCGGCTTCGTACCTCCCACTGCGCGTCGCCGCTGAGCGCTGCGAGCTCGTGGGCGGCGTGCGCGGCGAAGGCGTTGAACGCCGCCGGAATCGCGACGAACGTTCGTGACCAGACGGCAGCACCGGCATCGTCGTAGTCGGTCTGCGCGACGAGCTCAGCGTCGAACTTGCTGTAGGCACGATGGTCGTAACGAGAGTGACTGAGCCAGCTGTCCCAGCGGGGTGAGTCGTCGGCGCCGCTCTCCCAGGGATGAACGATGAACAGCAGGCCGCGATCCTCCCGGCGGTGCTGCCACAGCCATTCGAGGCCGCTCGCGATCGCATCGAGGAGGGTCGTCTCGATCGCGAACCCGGCTCGCGTCAAGACGTGAGCTGCATGCGCGTAGATCGGCGGTTGAGTGAACGACGACCTGTCGGTGAGTGGACCGCGAAGGTTGTTCGGCTCGAGATACCGCATGTGCGGTACGAAGCCGCTCGGCAGCTGCGCCCGGAAGCACGACCTCAGCTCGCGCAAACCGCGCTGGTCGCCGAGGGCCGACCAAGCGATCGCATGGAAGCAGGAGTCCCACAGCCACTGGTGCGGATAGACCTGCGCGTTCGGCGGACAGAAGTCGTCGTCCGCTCGCCAGGAGCTGTCGAGGACGCTGCGCGCTCGCTCGCGGATGTCGGCGACCGCCCACGGCATCGCCATCAGCTATCGCCGTTCAAGACCGACACTCATGCGACCATGGTGCGTGTCCACCGATGCCCTGCGCACTGACCCTGGGCTAATCCGCAACTTCTGCATCATCGCGCACATCGACCACGGCAAGTCGACCCTGGCCGACCGGATGCTGGACCTCACCGGGCTCGTCGACGCGCGGAACATGCGCGCGCAGTACCTCGACAAGATGGACATCGAGCGCGAGCGCGGCATCACGATCAAGGCGCAGAACGTCCGGCTCCCGTGGTCGCTCGACGGCGTCGACTATGTCCTCGACCTGATC
>JAICMI010000144.1 GCA_025929315.1 Frankiaceae bacterium | reverse complement strand
TTGTCACCGTCGTCGAGAGCGATGTTGCCCTCGCGAATGAGGTCGAAGACCACCGCGAGCGCGCCCGAGACGTTCAGGTCGTCGTCCATCGCCTCGGCGAAGGCAGCCGGTATGGCGCCGCTCTCCGCGCCCGTGTGCGGCAGCGCACGGTCGAGGAAGCCCTCGATCCGGTCGACCGCAGCGGCCGCCTCGTCCAGCGAACCGGCTTGGTACTCGATGGTCGAGCGGTAGTGCACCGCGCTGAGGTAGTAGCGCAGCACCAGAGGACGCACGGTCTTGGTCAGCTCGAGCACGGCGAGGCTGTTGCCGAGCGACTTGCTCATCTTCTCGCCGGAGATGGTGACCCAGCCGTTGTGCATCCAGTAGCGGGCGAAACCCAGTCCGGCAGCACGGGATTGAGCCTGTTCGTTCTCATGGTGTGGAAAGCGCAGGTCGATGCCGCCGCCGTGGATATCGAACGTGTCACCCAGCCAGCGACGCACCATCGCCGAGCACTCCAGGTGCCAACCGGGACGCCCGTCG
The DNA here is from genome assembly GCA_025929315.1 of Frankiaceae bacterium. GTDB lineage: Bacteria > Actinomycetota > Actinomycetes > JAFAQI01 > JAFAQI01 > DATBDO01. Next base: position 4,845 of record JAICMI010000144.1, on the reverse strand, counting down.
CCCCACGGCGTCGGCCACGAAGCGGTCGCCGGCTCGCCGGCCTTGGTGCCCTTCCAGAGCGCGAAGTCGCGCGGGTCGCGCTTGCCGCGCGGATCGGCGTCGGCCGCCGGTTCCATGTCGTCGAGGCGCTGGTGGGTCAGCTGGCCGTACTCCGGCCAGGACTTGACGTCGAAATAGACGTCGCCAGAGCCGTCCTCCGCCGGGTAGGCGTGGCCCTTGTCGATGAGCATGCGGATCAGGTCGACCATGTCCGTCACGTGGCCGGTGGCGCGCGGCTCGTAGCTCGGGCGCAGCACGCCGAGCAGGTCGAGAGCGTCGTTGGTGGCGCGCTCGAAGTCGTAGGACCACTGATTCCACGGGACGTCGGCCGCCGCCGACTTCGCCAGGATCTTGTCGTCGATGTCGGTCACGTTGCGCACGAGCGTGACGTCATACCCGTGGCCGGTGGTGAGCCAGCGGCGCAGGATGTCAAAGGCGACGGCGAAACGCACGTGGCCGATGTGCGGTGCTCCCTGCGTGGTGAGGCCGCAGATGTAGATGCCGACCTGACCCTCGCGCAGCGGCTCGAACGGCCGCTGGGTTCCGGTGGCGGAATCGAATATCTGCAATGTCACTCGCCGAGTTTAACGGTCGTGGAGCACTCCCCCGGCCACCCGCGTCACTCGCCCCGGTCGATCCACTCCTGCAGGTGCGGTGCCTCGTCGCCGATCGCGGTGTCGTCGCCGTGGCCCGTGTGCACGACCGTCTCCGGCGGCAGGGTGAGCAGTTTGTCGCGGATCGAGTCGATGATGGTGTCGAAGTCGCTGAATGATCGCCCGGTCGCTCCGGGGCCGCCCTGGAAGAGCGTGTCGCCACTGAAGAGCGTGGACTCGCTCGCCAGCAGGAAGCAGCACGCGCCCGGCGAATGCCCCGGCGTGTGCAGCACTGTCAACTCGTCCTCACCGACTGCGATCGTCTGCCCGTCGGTCAGCGCGCCGTCCGGCGGCCGGCTCATCTCACGGTCCCAGAGCATCCGGTCGGCGTCGTGGATCAGCACCTTGGTCTGTGGTTTCAGCTCAAGCAGCTCGCGGACCGCGTCGATGTGGTCGTCATGCCCATGGGTGCACAGAATGTGCGTCAACCGCCGGTCGCCGATCACGGTGTTGATCGCCGTAGCGTCGTGCGCCGCATCGATGACCACACACTCCGTGTCGTCTCCGACGACCCAGACGTTGTTGTCCACGTCCCACGTGCCGCCATCGAGGCTGAACGTGCCTGAGGTGACCACTTTGTCGATCCGTATGTCGCTCACTGGGATTCCTCTCATTTCGACGTTCCGAGCAGCCTAACGACAGCGGCGCGGCGAGCGAATTCGCCGCGACGGGCCGGTGACGTGCGTACGTTGGGCGGATGAGTTCGTTCTTCATCGGCACGTCGGGCTGGTCCTACCCGACCTGGCGGGGCGACTTCTACCCGCCGGGCCTCGTGCACCGTCGTGAACTCGAATACCTCTCGCAACGCATGACATCCGCAGAGGTCAACGGATCGTTCTACTCCCTGCAACGCCCCACCTCGTACGCCGCGTGGCGCAGCCAGACGCCGGACGACTTCGTCTTCGCGGTCAAGGGCGGCCGCTACATCACCCACCTCAAGCGACTTCGAGACGTGGGACCGGCCCTGGCCAACTTCTTCGCCTCCGGTGTCCTGGCGCTGCCACCGCAACTGGGTCCGATCCTGTGGCAACTGCCCGCCCGCCAATCGTTCGATGCGCAGTTGCTCGAGTCCTTCTTCGCGGCGCTGCCGAGGGACACGCGCGAGGCGGAGCAGCTCGCGGGGCAGCACGACGACAAGCTGGCGGAGTCGCGCGCCCTGACCGCCGCGACGGCATACAGCCCGCTGCGGCATGTACTCGAGGCACGGCACGCCAGCTTCCTGGAGCCCGAGGCGGCCGCGTTGTTGCAGCGGCATGGCATCGCGATGGTGCTGGCCGACAGCGCGGGCAAGTGGCCGGTGATCGACCGCGACACCGCCGACTTCCGGTATGTCCGACTGCACGGCGACACCGAGCTCTACGCCAGTGGCTACAGTGCCGGATCGCTCGCCCGGTGGGCCGAGCGATGCCGCGCCTGGTCAGCCGCGGGTCAGGACGTGTACGTCTATTTCGACAATGACGCCAAGGGTTACGCGCCGCACGATGCCGTTGCCCTGCTTGCCCGGCTGACCGACGGTGCGGCCTGACCGGCTACTCCACGGGTATGACGAGAGCTGTCGCGATGGCCGCGGCTCCTTCACCCCGACCGGTGAGACCGAGCCCGTCGGTGGTGGTGCCCGCGACCGAGACCGCCACCCCGCCAAGGGCTTCGGACAACACCGCTTGAGCCTCACTACGGCGCTTGCCGATCTTCGGCCGGTTGGCGATGACCTGGACCGCGACGTTGCCGATCTGGAAACCGTTGCCGGTGAGTACTTTTCGAGCCGCGCCCAGCAGTTGCACACCGGATGCGCCGGCCAGTTCGGGACGGTCGACCCCGAAATGCGCACCCAGGTCACCCAGCCCCGCCGCGGAGAAGAGCGCGTCACATATGGCGTGAGCCGCGACGTCACCGTCGCTGTGCCCCTCAATCCCCCGCTCGCCCGGCCACTCCAACCCGGCGAGCCACAACGAGCGATCGTCGTGGGCATACCCGTGGACATCGACACCGATCCCGGTCCGCGGCAACATCGTGTGACTCCTCATCGAGTGATCACGTCCGGGCCGATCCCGGGCCGCGCCAGGGACATGAACAGCATCATGGGTGACTCCTCATCCAGCCGACCACGGTGTCGGCAAGCTCCTCCGGGGTGGCCACGGCAGTGTCGAGACGCAGGTCCGGCGACCACGGATGGTATTCGCGCTCGGCCACCTCCTGCCAGGTCGGAGCCGTCAGCCCCGGTATGTCGGACGCCCGCTCCGTGACACGCCGCTCGCGCAATGCCGGATCGGAGCACGCGAGCTCGACCTCGACCACCCGTGTCTCGTGCTCGGCGGCGACCTCTCGCCACCGGTCACGAGTCTCCGGGACCGGATTGACGGTGTCGGCAACGACCGACAGACCCAGGGCCAGCTGGTCGCCTGCGACGCGGAACGCGACGGCATACCCTTCCGGGCCGATGACCTTGTCGGTCAGGCCGCTGCGCACCATCGTCGCCTCGATCGTGTCGAGGCGGATGTGCGCGACCGGCATTCGGCGAGCCAGTGCCCGCGCGAGAGTGGTCTTGCCGACCCCGGGCAGGCCACCGAGGACGATCAGCGTGGGGGCAGCGCATGGCCGCGATGCGCTTTCCCCGCTTCGGGCGGCGCGCAGGAAGCGTTCGGCGGTCTCGATGTCGGGCGGCAGGGTGATCTTCATCGCGAGCGGGTCGCCGTCGATCACCTGCACCGTGCCACCGGCCTGCTCGACGAGCATGGCGTCGTCGGTCGCCTGGCCGCCGCGCGCATGGGCGCGTTCGAGCGCCGAACGACGGAATCCTTGGGGCGTCTGCACAGCCCGTAGCGTCGACCGGTCCGGCGTCCGCACGACCGCCCCTGCTGCGTCGACCTGCTTGATAGTGTCGCTCACCGGCAGGCCGGGCACGACGGCGTCCGCACCCGCCGCGACCGCTGCGACGACCGCGTCGAAGAGCGACGGCGGCGCGAGGGCTCGCGCTGCGTCGTGGACCAGCACGATGTCGACGTCGGTCGGCAACGTCGCCAGCCCGGCCGCGACGGAGTCGGTCCGCTCCGCGCCACCGGGTATGACGCGCGCCTCCGGCAGCAGCGCTTCGAATTCACTGAGGTGGGTTGCCGGGGCGACCACGACGACGGCACGCGATCTCGAGCTACCCCCGCCGGCGCGCTGCACGGCATGCTCGACGAGCGTGCGACCACCGACCCGGACGAGCGCCTTCGGCATACCGGCGCCCAGGCGCACACCGAGTCCGGCGGCTACGACGACAACGCCCACGACGTGATCGTCGTGGGCGTTGTCGGAAGTTGTCGGGCTCAGGAGGCGAGCACCTCGTCGAGGGTGGCCTCGGCCTTGTCCTCGTTGGTGTGCTCGGCCAGCGCCAGCTCGGACACCAGGATCTGGCGGGCCTTGGCCAACATGCGCTTCTCGCCGGCGGAGAGGCCGCGATCCTGGTCACGGCGCCACAGGTCGCGCACGACCTCTGCCACCTTGATCACGTCACCGGATGCGAGCTTCTCCAGATTGGCCTTGTAACGGCGCGACCAGTTGGTCGGCTCCTCGGTGTGCTCGGCCCGCAGGACCTCGAACACGCGGTTGAGGCCTTCCTTGCTGACGACGTCGCGAACACCCACCAAGTCGCAGTTTTCGGCCGGGACCTCAATCTTGAGGTCGCCCTGGGCAACCTTGAGAACGAGGTACTGCTTGTCCTCTCCCTTGATCTTGCGGACATTGATCTCTTCGATGAGAGCCGCTCCGTGATGCGGGTAAACGACCGTCTCGCCGACCTTGAAAACCATGTGTTGTTTTCCCCTTTCGCGACCCCCAGAATATCACGAGTTGCGCACGTCACATAAACGTTTCCGCAGGTCAGCGCCCTGCACCGCACTCCCACAACACCTTGACAACCCGCTACCGGCGTGCTCCGCGCGCGCGAGTCGTAATAGTGCGGCGTTTCGGAGGCGCTGCCCGGTCGAAGCCGTCGGCTCGGGACCGCTAGGCTTCCGCGTGTGACGCGACGACTGCCTTCCCACTTGAATTCGGTGACCCGGCCGGCCCTCGGGGCAGTGACCCTGGCTGCGGCTGCGACGACGCTGAGCGGCTGCATGTACCTCTCCCCGGCGCAAACCACCAAGAGTTACGAGGCTGCTGACGGGACCAG